>JAPLHJ010000308.1 GCA_026389675.1 Chloroflexota bacterium
AGCCAGGGAACTTGGCGATGAAACGGTCGGCAATATCATAGCTCTCGGCGCCATCCTCGCCAGCGCACCCGTGGTAACTACTTCCAGCATCATCAAAGTCCTCAACCAAATGATGTCCAAGAACAAGCGCCAGCTTGAGCTCAACAAGGCCGCTTTGCTCAAAGGCTGCGAGTACTCGTAGTCCCGCCCGGCCGCAATCTGTATCATCTCTTTTCTTCACAGAGTAGCTGTTTTTTGGGATAATGCAGCGCAGCAGGCGGTTACCAACCAATCAGGTTATTTACAGAAGGAGCACAGAATAAATGAATAATAACGCTTTGAAAGTGAATCCCCGCGACAATGTGGCCATTGCCATAAGACAAATAGTCAAAGGCGAAGACATCGTGGTCGATGGCGTGAAGCTGCTGTCGGCGGCCGAGGACGTCGCACCCAGCCACAAGATCGCGCTTGTTGACATCAAAGCCGGAGGAGTGGTCATCCGTTACGGCGAGCCCATCGTGCAGGCTAAAGATGATATCCGCAGGGGCCAATGGGTGCATGTGCATAACTCGCAGCCCATCGAGCGGGACTGAATAAAGGAGCGTGCCGGAGATGGAATTTAAAGGGTATAAAAGGGCGGACGGCAGATACGGGGTGCGCAACCACGTGCTGGTCGTTTCATCGGTCAGTTGCGCCAATGGCGTTGTAGAGGCGCTGGGGCGAATCTTCCCGGACATCGTCACCGTTCAGCATGCCTACGGCTGCGGCTACGGTCCCGATGACTGGGGCACCAGCTTCAACATGCTCAGCGGGCTGGTCAACCATCCCAACGTCGGCGCTGTGCTGGCTATCGGGCTGGGCTGTGAACTGCTCAAGGCTGAACACCTGGTGGAGGCGGTAAAAGGCAAGCCGGCCGAGGCGCTGGTCATACAGCAGGCGGGCAGCGCGGTCACCACCAGGAAGGGCATTGATATCGTCGAGGGCTTTATCAGGCAACTTGAAGGACAAAAAAAGGAGCCCGCACCGTTGAGCGAATTGCTGGTCGGGCTCAAATGCGGCGGCTCCGACGCCTTTTCCGGCGTTACGGCCAACCCGTCACTGGGAGTGGCCGCCGATATGCTGGTGGGCGAAGGCGCTGCGGTGGTTATGGGCGAGGTCACCGAGATGATCGGCACTGACCACATACTCAAGGGGCGCTGCGACAGTCACGAACTGGGCGAAAAGCTGCAGAAGTTGATACTCGGTCATGAGAAATATGTTAAAAATGCGCTGGGCGAGCTGGCCGGCATGGTCATCGCGCCGGGCAATATCGACGGCGGCCTCTCGTCCATCACCGAGAAATCGCTGGGCTGCAATGCCAAGTCCGGCAGCACGCCCATACGTGAGGTCGTGGACTACAGCGCCCGGCCCACGAAGAAGGGGCTTATTATTATGAATACGCCCGGGTATGATATCGACGCCATGGCCGGCATGGCCGGCGGCGGTGCGCAGATCATCGTCTTCACCACCGGCCGGGGCACCCCTGCCGGCTTCCCTGCCGTCCCCGTTATCAAGGTAAGCAGCAATTCCACCACGTTCCACAACATGAAAGGCGATATCGACGTCAATGCCGGCTTGATATTAGATGGCGGCAAAACAGTCGGGGATGTAGGACGGGAGATATTCGAATGCATCGTGCGCACGGCCGGCGGCAGCCTGACCCGCGCCGAGATAAATAAGTCCTCAGTGTTTAACTGTCTCAAGCAAGGTGCGACCTTTTAACCCGGACCGCGGCAGGAGAGTAACGTCTTTGCGAGGAGCCCGCAGGCGACGAAGCAATCCATTGGCAGTTGAATTGAATTTGAATAATAGTGCCGGTGGTCTTAGAATATCCGTTGCTATTTCGATTTACCCGTTTGTCCCAACAAGATCCAAGGAGGCGTAAATGGTAACTAAAACAAAGGGCATGGGGGAACTGTTCAAGGAGGTTATCAATAAAGATCTTTGCGCGCTGTGTGGAGCGTGCATCGGGGATTGCCCCTATACCATCTTTTACCGGGGCAAGATACGCATGCTGGACCTGTGTACACGTGAGGAAGGGCATTGTTACGGATATTGCCCGCGTACGCGCACTGATCTCGATGCGATAAACAATAGATTATTTGGCGTCCCTTTCAGCGGGGCCGAGATCGGCACGGTGAAGGACGTTTTCATGGCCAGGTCCAAAGATGCGAAGGTCAGGTCGGGGGCGCAGTACGGCGGAACGGTCACCTCGCTGTTGCTGCTGGCTCTGGAAAACGGCCTGATAAATGCGGCCATAACCACTAAAACAGACGAGGATAAGCTGCCGGCGGCGTCCCTGGCGCGCAGCGCAGCCGGAGTAATGGCAGGTGCGGGTTCTAATTACATGGCCTACCCCGTGCTGGAAGCCCTGAACCGCATGCCCAAGGACGGCAAAGAAAAGCTGGGCATCGTGGTCACGCCCTGCCAGGCCATTGCCCTGGCTAAGATGCGCCTCGATCCGCCCACGCAGAGGGCCAGCCTGGATAACGTCAGACTATCTATCGGTCTGTTCTGCACCTGGGCGCTGGCTTATGACCGCTTCTACGAGTTCCTCAAGAACAACGTTGACCTGCCGAAAGTCAGGAAGTTCGATATACCGCCCCCGCCTGCCAACCGCTTGGACGTCTACATCGGCAAGGAGGTCAAGTCCTTCCCGCTGGATGAGGTCAGGAAGTACCGCATGTCCACCTGCGCCTACTGCCTGGATATGACGGCCGAGTTTACCGATATATCCGTCGGTTCGGTGGAGGGCGTCGAGGGCTGGAACACTGTGATCGTCCGCACGCAGCGTGGCGCGGATATCATCGCGGATGCTAAAAAGAAGGGCAAACTCGAGATAAAGGACCTGCCGGCTCAGAGCCTGGCTCACCTCAAGGAAGCCTCCTTGATCAAGAAGGCGCGCGCCGTTCAGGAGATAGTCAAGAAAACCGGCGATAAAAACGACCTGATGTATATAGACATTTCACATGACCTGAAGGAAAAGCTGTTGGGTCACAAGGTCGGCGCACAGGGAGGACATTGATATGCCATATATTGATATAGATGCCCCGGGCAGCAACCAGTTATTCATCGGCAATGAAGCCATGGCGCGTGGTGCGCTGGAGGCGGGCATCGGCTGGGCCTCGGCCTACCCGGGTACACCATCGTCTGAGATACTCGGCAGCCTGGCCGAGGTAGCTAAAAAGCGCGGTATTTACGTCGAATGGTCGGTGAACGAGAAGGTAGCCATCGAAGCAGGGGCTGCCGCATCCTATGCCGGCGTACGCTCGCTGGTGGCCATGAAGATGAACGGCCTCAACGTGGTTATCGACTTCCTTTCGACAATAATCCTCAGTGGCATCGGCAAGAAGGGCCTGGTGCTGATGGTGGGCGATGACCCCGCTGCCCATTCCAGCTCCAATGAGACCGATTCGCGTCCCGTCTCCAAGTGGTTGGACATACCGCTGGTTGAGCCCGGCGATTTCCAGGAAGCCAAGGACATGATTCCCTACCTGTACGATATAAGCGAGGAATTCGGCACTATCTGTATCCTGCGCAGCGTGACCCGGGTGGCGCATGCCAGGGGCAATATCAGGCTGGGTGAGATACCGAAGGTCGTGCATAAGGCGCGCTTTGAGCAGTACTTTGACCCGGCAGCGCCCATGCCCACTCCCATAATGTGCGTACCCAGTTCCTTCCGGCACATGTTTCAGCATATGCGTCTGGATAAGATCAGGGAGAAATTCGAGACCTCCACGTACAACAAGTACGTCGGCCCGGAGAAGCCCGACCTGCTCATCGTTACATCCGGCTCAGGCTGGCTGTATTCGCAGGATGCAGTCAACGCGCTCAAGGCTGAGAACCGCATCGGCATATTAAAGCTGGGCACACTGTGGCCGCTGCCCGAGAAATTAGTAAAGAGCTGTTTGTCCAAGGCAGACAAGGTCCTTTTCATCGAAGAAACCGACCCCTTCCTAGAGGGCGTGATCATGGAATTCGCCGCCGGTTTCTCACCCGAGAGCAAACGCAACCTGTTCTACGGCAATCACACGCGGCATCTCAATTCCTTCGGGGAGCTGACGCCCGATGCCGTGATTAAGGCCATCACCGGTGTGCTGGATATCCCGTACGCCCCGCGCGATGCGGAGTACATGAAGAAAGTGGAAGCTGTACCGCAACAGTACGTCATGGACAGGCTGCTGACCTTTTGCCCGGGTTGCCCGCACAGGGCTTCCTTCTGGGCCATCAAGGACGCGCTGGCCATGGACGGACGCCACGGCTTTGTCACCGGTGACATAGGCTGCTATTCCATGGCGCTGGGCCCCGCCGGGTTCTTCCAGACGCGGACGCATCAGTGCATGGGTGCCGGAGCCGGGCTGGCCAATGGCTTCGGCCAGTTGCACCGCTTTGGTTTTGACCAGCCGGTGGTATCGGTGGTGGGCGATTCCACCTTCTACCATTCCATCATCCCCTCCCTGGTCAACGGCGTGCACAACCATTCCGACTTTACATTAGTCATACTCGATAACGGCGCTACGGCCATGACCGGTTTTCAGCCGCACCCGGGCACCGAGCTTACCGCCATGGGCGAGCCCGCGGCGCAGATCAGCATGGAGGATATCTGCCGGGCCATCGGCGCGCGGGTCGAAGTGTGCGACCCCTTCGATTTGAAGAGCACCACCCGTACCATGCTCGACCTCACCGAGCAGAAAGAGGGGGCGCGGGTTGCCATCATGCGCCGCACCTGCGAATTGGTCAGGCAGAAGAAAGAAGAGAAGCCTTACAAGATGAAAATAGATCCCGAGAAGTGCCTGGGTGAGGATTGCGGGTGCAACCGGTTGTGTACAAGGGTCTTCCGCTGCCCGGGACTGATCTGGGACCCGGTAGCCGGTAAAACAAAGATCGACGAAGTGATCTGTAACGAGTGCGGTGTTTGTGCCGATATCTGTCCTGAAGGCGCCATCACCAAGGAGGTGGTAGCATGAACAAGCTTGCTAAAGACCCCATCAATGTAGTCGTGGCGGGAGTTGGTGGACAGGGCAACGTGATGGTCACGCTGGTGCTCGGCAACACCCTGGTGCATGACGGGTACTTCGTCACCATTGGTGAGACCTACGGCGCTTCGCAGCGCGGAGGTTCGGTGATGAGCCACCTGAAGATCTCGGCTGAAAAGCAGTACAGCCCGCTCATACCCGAAGGCCAGGCCGATATCGTGCTGGGCATGGAGCCGGTGGAGACCCTAAGGGTGCTCAAATCCTACGGTAATCAAAACGTGGTCACCGTGCTCAACCCCCGTCCCATCCACCCTGTCGATTTCACCGGTTCGGGGGCCGGCTATCCTGATATGAAGTCATTGCTGGCGCAGGTAACCGGCATGTCGGCCAAAACCTATGTGGTGGCGGCCACCGAAGAGGCGCAAACATGATCCTGATCGGTGCGCTCATCCAGACGGGCCTGGTCACCATCAGCCCGGAAGCCATCGAAAAAACCATTAAAGATATGTTCCCCAAGGCCGTCAAAGAGAATATCGCGGCGCTGAGCAAAGGCAGGGAATTGGCTGCGGGACAGTAATCACCATTACGAATTCACAGGACAAATAGAAGGAGAGCGCAGATGACAAAACCGTTAGATCCAGTTGAAGTGCACGCGAAGCTGAAGGCACGTATTGAAGAGAACAAATTCCCAATCGAACCCATCTATTTCGAGCTGGCCAACAGGATTTTTCCCGGAGACAAGGAGATCATGCCTCGTATCATAGCCCGCCTGGCCAACGCCGAGCAGGCCAAGATTGTGGCGGCACTGCCAGACCCGGATCTTCCGGCTGGGGCGGGCAGGTCGCTGGAGGTATCCGATGCCTTCGCCCGCAAGCTGGGCATGGACAGGGCCGTGATAACCAGGCATATCCGTGAGCTTTTTGAAAAGGGCCTGGTCTTTCCCACCAAGAAGGGGCCCGCCATGGCGCGCACGTTCCTTCAATTGCACGACGCCGCCCTGGGCAACCCCAATTATGATAAAAGCCTGGGCCGGATTTACTATGACCTGTGGGGTTCCCTCGAAGGACCCATGACCAAGCCGGTCCCCGGCAATCTGCCCGCCGGTTATGCCAGCGAGGTCAGGGTCGTTCCCCGCTGGCCTTCCATAAAGGACGTACAGGGCGTCCAGGCCTTTGAGGATGCCCGGGCTATATTAAAGTCCCGCAGCCTGATTTCAGTGATGCGCTGCGGCTGCAAGGCGTCGCACACCGACCGCTGGTGCGGCATTCCCGACGAGTCATGCATAACCGTGGACCGCACCGCGCAGTATAACCTGGACAGGAAAACGGGCAGGAAGATATCCGCTGACGAGGCCATATCGATCATCGAGAAATACGATAAGTACCCCACTGTGCATCTCGCTGTCAACCAGCGTGAGGTAACCCAGCTTCTCTGCAACTGTCATTACTGCTGCTGCCTTGCTATAAAAGTTGCCCAGAAGAGCCGCTTTGTTTGCGAAGTCGACCCCAAGAAATGCAAGGGCTGCAAAGTCTGCGTGGAGAGGTGCCAGTTCTCGGCCAACTCCATGAAAAAGTACGATGGGATCGAGGGCGAGAAGGGTTTCTCAGATCCGGAGATATGCCGGGGCTGTGGGAGCTGCGTAATCACCTGTAAATCGGGCGCCAGGAGCATGAAGCTGGTGCGTCCGGCGGAGCATGTGCCAGAGTCGCTGAGTATCTATTAGCCCTTATGTGCTCTGAACTGCCTGCCGTAACGGGATAGCTTAGATGGGACTTTTCCATTGCCCCCTGGGTGCGCCGTACTATGATGACGATGCCTGCATAGACTGCGGGCTGTGTTACGCCAAATCGTCCGAGGAGAGG
>JAPLHJ010000084.1 GCA_026389675.1 Chloroflexota bacterium
CACTGTCGGTCAATGAAGAGGAGAAAAAGCAGGTCTTCCAGTCCGTCGTAGAAGCTTATACAAAATCGTTTGAGCAGATGAAGGCTATTTCGGATAAATACGGCAAGCCGGTGATAGTGGCGGCAGAACTGCCAGCGCCGCGTGCTGAACGTTCTGTTGACCAGGAAATAATGCGCTCCATAGCCAGGCAAAACATGGTTTGCTATGGCATGCCGGACGAGGCTGCAAAGGTGCTGAATTCCATGGCTATATATGGAGAATTCCTGAGGCGCGGTTAGCTCCTTGTCAGGAGCAGTATCAGTAAAAATACAGCGGTAACCAGCATGAAGCTGACCAGGACGAGTATCACCGCTGTCTTGAGATATCTATCTTCCATGATTTTGTTACGTGCTTACCATTATAAGGTGCCTGCGGATGGCTGGCAAAGAGGGGCTTTCACTGGGCGGCGCGGCCATATATAATACCATCAATTCAGAAACGTAGGAGGCGAATATGTTACAGACGTTGGTAAAGAACTGGTGGTTGATTGCTTTGCGCGGCCTGGTGGCGCTCATCCTGGGCATAATTATGCTGGCGATGCAGCCGGTGGTGGCCGCAGCCTTCCTGGTGATTTTCATCGGAGCGTACGCGCTGGTGGATGGCATCTTCGCCCTGGCCGTGGGGATCATCAACCGGCCGCCCCACCGGGACCGTGGCTGGCTCATAACCGAGGGTATAATCGGTGTCCTGGCCGGCATCGCCATACTTGCCTCCCCGCTGCTGGCCGGCGTCTTCATCATGTACTTTATCGCCTTCTGGGCAATTTTCACCGGCCTGATGGAGTTCGTCTTTGCCATTGGACAGTGGAAGCAGATACCGGATGCCTGGCTGATACTTCTGAACGGCATTTTCTCGGTGGCGCTCGGCACACTGATATTGGTCAACGTTGCGGTAGGCGCCACGCTGATCGTATTGATGATAGCCATCTACCTGGTGATCTTCGGCGTGCTGCTCATCGCAATGGGGTTCTCACTCAAGGGCGCCGATATAGACAAGCTGGGCCAGTCGGGGTTGGACGTTAAATAACCCGGAAAAACGCGTTAGACAACGGTGACCAGCCGGGTCCTATTCTATATAGGTCAGCCCGGCCGGGCTGCGATTGATGCCCCATGAATATTTATATTTGGGGTAGCCAAGCATCATGGAGGATAATACAAGATTGCCTTCCGGGATATGGAACATCTTCTTAAGTTTCGGGTTCCTGTTGATGGCGGGAGGGATCAATCCGATGGCGCAGGCGCCCAATCCCAGGGAGTGCGCAGCCAGCAAGCCGAAGGCCAGGGCTATGAAAACGTCGTCATTATGAGCGGGCGCGTGAAAGAGGATCATGGCCGGGGCGCCCCGGGCGATGGTATCCTCGCTGCCGGCCTTTAACGCGGGCATGCGTACTTTCATCAGCGGCAACACGTGCTCGCCGAGGACCTGGTAGGTTTCCTTGCCCACCATAAGCTTGAAAAAGGGCCGCATAAAAGGATTGGCCTGCATTTTGAGCAGCCTGTCGTACATCTCCACCATCAGGGGAACCGCGCTGCGGATGAGTTCCCGGTTATTGACCACAGTCAGTTCCACCGTTAGCGGCGTAAAGCCCGGCGGCGCGAAGGTGATGGCCCTGACGATTTTCTCCAGCAGTTCACGAGGCACAGGTCTGTCCTGGAATTTGCGGATGGAACGGCGGGAGCTTATCAGGCCGCAGAAAGCTTCCTGCCAGCCTTCCTGGCGCTGTGGCAACTCGAAGAAGTCATTTTCATAGGATAGGCTTTCGATAGTGATGGACTTTGTGGGGCAGGCGGCCATGCACTGGCCGCAACGGATGCAGAGGGATACCCTGTCCTCGAGGAACCTGGCTGTTTCATCAGCCTGGATGATGCGGGCCGGGCAGACCTCGGCGCACAGGTGGCATTTCTTGCAGGTAGCTAGGTCAACTGAATGTGTGGCTGGTATGGTTGCACCTCCTTTTGATTAGCGTGCTGCGGTGACGGCAGACGTATGGCGGAGGGGGCGGGATTCGAACCCGCGTTAGCGCGAAGCTAAAACGGTTTTCAAGACCGTCACCATCGTCCACTCGGTCACCCCTCCAAGGCCTATTATTGAAGCTAATTCAGCAAATTTATGATAACCAACTAATAGACATAATTCGGTTTTGTTAATAATTTGCTAATAATGGTTTATTTTAACCTCGTCTTTTTTGGACGTGTCATTATATCTTGGGTGGACTATGTTATCAAACTGGAGTGCTGCTGCCTCTTGAAGGCCAGGAGCAACGTGGCTGTAGGTGTCAAGAGTTATTTGAATACTGGCATGGCCTAATCTTTCCTGGACTATCTTGGGATGAACACCTTGTTTAAGCATTAAAGAGGCGTGAGTATGCCTGGCATCATGAAGACGTATAACCTTGAGACCAGCACGGGCCGCCAGTATAGTCCACGCACGGGTTATTGTATTAGGGCGTAAGGGCTTTCTTTCTGGGGTGCTAAATACCAAGTCATCGTTAGTTAGGATTATTCCGAATAACTCCATTTCTTGCTTCATCCTCTCTCGGTGTTCTCCAAGCAGTAAGGTAGCGGAAGGGGGCAGTGCCACTGTTCGCCTTCCCTTGGCCGTCTTGGGTGACCTGAAAATAACACGGCCAAACCAGGTCTGGGCAGCGGATATAACTTATATCCCCATGTCCCGGGGTTTCCTGTACCTGGTGACAATTATCGACTGGTATAGCCGGTATGTCATTTCCTGGCGGCTGTCCAATACACTGGATGATGACTTCTGTGTTGCCGCATTGGAAGAAGCGCTCGGCAAAGGTACGCCTGAAATATTCAACACGGACCAGGGCAGTCAGTTCACCGGTGAGGCTTTTACCAGGTTACTGAAGGAACACGATGTCAAAATCAGCATGGATGGCAAGGGCAGCTATAACGATAACCTGTTTATCGAGCGGTTATGGCGAACAGTAAAATATGAGGAGGTGTATCTAAAAGCCTATGAGGGCGGCCGTGAGGCCAGGATTAGTCTCGGTGCATATTTCCGCTTCTACAACACCAGCCGACCCCACCAGTCACTGGGCTACCGGACACCGGCGGAAGTGTACGCCGGTACGGTGGAGAATACTTGTACCAACGTGGTAGAATCCGTGGTAACAAACACTGTAGGAATGGCAGGACTCTCTCTTATTCAAGCCCCTATCCTGTCCTACTGATGGGGACCACCTCACTCAAAACGATTTTGGATTCCGAATTTTACCACTCGCATTGAAATCGACATCTTATCCTTCTCAAGAGAATCACTAAACCCCAGGCAGATGCCTTTAAACTCGGTAGCCGAATGTCCTAACCAATATATACGCCTATTATATAAGTGACATTAATGAGATAGAATACAGTTGAGGAATTGAGGTGAGGCTGGGGAAATGCAACAGACTTTTCAATGTTATAGGTGTGGGCCTCATTTTGTTTGGACTGAGTCGTGACACACAGGAGGTATAAAAATGGGTTGGTTTAAGAGACACTTGAATTGGACATGGGGTATATCATTTTTATTATGGTTTTGTCTTCTTTTGATACAGGCAATAGTACCTTTTCGGGGAATACTATTATTAATAACTGGTACAATTGATTCTTTTATACTTTTTCCTGCATGGATAGTAGCAAGTGTATGGGTTTTGAAAAAGAAAGGAAGAAGTCTCTGGTGGTTAATTTTAACTATTTACGGAAGTCCATTATGGTTGTCAAACAAGAGTAAAGATGGATGATGAAGGTAAGATAGATGAGAATATTTGACTTTACAAATATAGGCGGTCATATCGCTCCACCATAATAATACTCTCTCAGTCACCATGCCTCTGCAAAATCGCTCTACGAGGCTAAAATAAGGGCTTATAATATCGGAGGGATGGAACTCCACCTGCCAGTGCATTTCCAGCTTAATTATTGGCCTCTTTGCAATGAATCAAGCAAATTTATCTATATTCAAGACAATGGCGATTTATAGAACTTCATTGAATTTTGGAAGCTGAATGACCGGGCGTAAGCCTATTGTATAAGTCATATTAATGAGGTAGAATGCGGCAAAGCAATAATTTACGGAGGAGGCGAGGGATATTAATATGGGTTATAGAAAGAAATCTAAAAGCAACACCAATATTATTGTAATTACGCTAATAGTAGTTATTGTGCTGGGTGCAATATATTACTTCTACACGAATGGCAAGATTCCATTCGAATGTCCTTCATCTACAAGTACAGGGATAAATCCTGTAAGCCAAACAGGAACAATCCCACCACTAACTGGCCCAATACAACTTACAAATAATCCAAAGGCAAGGGATGTACTTCAAAAAGAACTGAAATCATTTATTTCAGGAGATAGTACTGATACAGAGATAGCGATTCAAGGTAGCAGGGATAGTGATTATTTCGCTAAAAATGTGCATGATAAAGCTGAAGCAAATGGAATTAGGGCTGGCATAGCCATTATAAGCTTTGTAGGGAAAGACTATCAATATGTTATTGATGTGTTTGATACAATTGACAGAGGGGAGATATATGTTGATTGTACTGGCCCGTATATCAATGAAACGACTCAAAATGCCTCTTATGATAAGGTTGCCTACATTAAAGTTGGTTCTGAGTATGGTGTGATAGATTTGCAAACGGTTTTTTCATATAGCTCTTCGGATGCTTTGAAATACGAATTCTACGATAAGTATAGGCAAACTCATAATAATACTTATACACTACCAGTTGGCATCATAGAGAAAGTAGAAAAATATTGGTAATAATATCAACAATTTATATCAAATAATATTAATTATAGAAGTGGGTAGATATTCGAATGGATAATATCAAGTATAGACGGCGGGGGACCGCTATTGTTGAAACAAAACGTGGTATTTTGTTGGTCGCATCCAATCCAAAGAAAGGTCCGTTCATTTTACCCGGTGGTGGAGCAAACAAGGGAGAAAGTAGATTCGTCGCAGCGCTACGGGAATTGACTGAGGAAACGGGGATGTTGCCATACGCCGGTGAGATTCTTTTCAAACATCTGGGCAAACCTCAACCGACAATGTCTGGCAGAGGCCTATATCAGGACCACCATACGGTTTGTCTAATCAAGACAACAGGTGTTCCGACACCAAACGACGATGCTAAACGTATGGATTTCTACTACCCGGGTTGCCATATTTGGCTATCAAAAACAACCCAAGAAATATTGGACAGGTATTTTGATTGGAAAAATAAGAAGCAGAAGGGCGAAAGTGAACGTGTCACCGATGAAGACACAGACAGTGGAGAAGAAGTTGCCCAGGGAGATGCCCCGAATGACAATAGCTACGATGCGGACGAAGTGCTGCCAAATGACGCACATACTTAATAAACTTATTAAAGCGGGGTGATGACAATTGCTATACAGGAGTAACTCTACACGACGATACGTCTACGATTTGGACAGCGGCGACCTATAAAACTTCATACTACCTTAAACAGAGGTGTGAGATGAACAACTTACTAATTCTGGTAGTAAGAAACTTAGTGATTCTTGTCGTTGGAAAAATTGTTAGGAAATGGGCAAATAGACCTACTATTTTGGATAAGTTCCAAGCAGGGGAGTTAATTATCTCAGGCAAGCAGACAAGCCTTGAGAAGTATCTTGAGAAAGTAAATAAAAATGGGATAGTTTATATGCCAAAAGGTTATAAAATGGAAGAGGGGCGCCTTATAAAGATAGATCAGTGAACTTGTGTTTTCAAGAAGACTATGGGTCTATAGCTGGACACAAAAGGTTAGGACAACGGTGACCTGTAAAATTTCATACTGTCCTGAAAACTGAATGACCGGGCGGATATCTGCCCCATCTCCAAACTCTAATTTTGCCACACGTATTGAAATTGAGATATTAACTTCCTCAAGGTAATCATCAAACCCCAGACAGAGGTAATTGGCCCACGTTCAAACCGAAGTTAAAGTTTTGCTAATAATTTGCTAATAAACTGATTAAAACGGGTTGTTACCAAAGAGTATTCCACACTCAAATAGTAACTTTGGCAATTAACACAAAGGTTCTAAATTGAACGTACAATGATAGATTGGGACAACTACTAACAGATTTCAAGACCGTCACCATCGTCCACTCGGTCACCCCTCCAGAACAGGTTTTGAAGCAGAATCCGGTGTTTCCGCAAAGGTCATCAGTTGACATAAACTAAAAAAGCAAGCAGATCGCTAACCGAATTCTTCAACTGCTTCATCAGACCGTTTATTATAGTTATTGGTGAAGGACTCGTCAAAGCTTTTGGCCGCCGCAGCCTGCGAGACCGGTTGCCGCTATCAGGACGCAAGGGCTTATTTTTCGGGCACTGAGTGATAATAGTCGTGATCCACAGTTCCTGCCCGGCCTTGCTTCACGGCCTCTTCAGGTTAGATATAAAAACAGGGAAGCATACTATGCTCCCCTGTTTCACTTAGCACACCTGGTTTAAGCGGCCGATACCAGCCCGACGGGCTACTGTACCACCGTGACCAGTACGGCCCCGCTGAACGGTGTACCGTTCTTCAGTTTGCCGCTGATCAGGGCAGTTGTATCGCCCGGCTTGAGGTCTAATTTCGACTTGTCGAATACCAGCACCAGGTTGCCGTTGACATCGTATGACCAGTACTCCAGCAACGCCCCGGCGAAGGTCATGCTTGACGGATCAATCTTGGCGGCATCCGGACCCGAGAACACTACGGTGGTCATTCCGGCGGTCCCCAGAGCTATAGCCTCGGGGACAGTAAGGGGTGCCTCCTCCTCCGCCACCGCCGCCGCCATATGCGCCCCGTACACTGGCCGGTATGCCCGTCATGGGCACTGTCAGGAAGACCAGAACCATGATAGCCGTTGCAGCCACCACCGGCACGATGTATTGCTTTATCCATTTGCTATCATTCACGCCATTCATATTCTCCCTCCTGGTAACCGGCTTCATACCTGTCAAATAATCCTACAAGCTTATTATCCGCTTAATCCTCGTTAAAGTCAAGCGTTAACGTTCTATGATTTTGTCACCGTTTAATAGGTTGATCCGACCTTGATTATTAATCGGGGCCCCACCAGCGGTGGGGGAAGAGTTTCTTAAGCAGGGCGTCGCCTGCTCCAACGGGCTTGAGTCCGAGAGCGCGCATATCGGCATCGAGCATGACCTTCACCAAATCCGCAAATTTGACCTGCGGCGACCAACCCAGTTCCTTATGGGCTCGCGCGGGATCGGCGCATAGCTCATCGACCTCGGTGGGGCGCAGGTAGCGCGGATCAGTCTTAAGGTATTTGCTCCAGTCGAGCCCGGCATAGGTGAAGGCGGCCTCGATGAACTCCCGGACGCTATGCTGCTCGCCGGTACCCACCACGTAATCAACGGGGATCCCGGTTTGCAGCATCTTCCACATCAGTTCGACGTACTCGGGGGCATAGCCCCAGTCGCGCTTTGCCTCCATGTTGCCCATGGTTATATAGTCGAGCTTGCCTGCCAGGATCTGGGCTATGCCAAGAGTGACCTTGCGGGTGATGAAGTTCTCGCCGCGGCGGGGGGATTCGTGATTGAAGAGTATGCCGTTGCAGGCAAAGAGATTGTAGGCCTCGCGGTAGTTGACCACTGTCCAGTAGCCAAAGAGTTTGGCGGCGGCGTAGGGGCTGCGGGGGTGGAAGGGCGATCTTTCGTCCTGGCGAGGCTGGCTGACCTTGCCGTAAAGTTCGGAGGTGGAGGCCTGGTAAAAGCGGGCCTTGACTTTGGTCTCGCGGATGGCGTCGAGCAGGCGCAGCACGCCCAGGCCGTCAACCTCGGCGCTGTACTCGGGTACCTCGAAGGAGATTTGCACGTGGCTCTGGGCGGCCAGGTTGTATATCTCTTCGGGCTGCACCTTCTCCAGCACGCGGTTGAGGTTGGAGGAATCAGTCATGTCGCCGTAATGCAGGAAAAGGCGCTCCTTGCGCTCGTCTTGGCCGAACCTGATGTGGTCAAGGCGGGTGGTATGGAAGCTGCTGGCGCGGCGGACGATGCCGTGCACCTCGTAACCCCTGGAGAGCAGGAACTCGGCCAAGTAGGAGCCGTCCTGACCGCTGATGCCGGTTATCAGGGCTTTTTTCAACATATCATTCCTCTCTTTTCCGTGGGGGCGTACCTCCAGGTGCGCCCGCAGATTCGGGTGGTTAAAAACCCACCCCTACGTTGGCGGTATCGTCATCCCAGGGGAAGATTTCTCCCTTGAGATGGCGCTGCCAGCGGGCCAGATCCTCACTGACCATGATCTCCACGAGCTTATCAAATTTGACGCGCGGCTGCCAGCCGAGGACTTTCTTAGCCTTGCTGTAACCGCCCAGGGCAAAGGGGACATCCACCGGCCTGAGTAAACCCGCTTCGGTTTTAACATATTTGGCCCAGTCCAGGCCGGCGGCAGTGAATGCTTTTACTACGAATTCCTTTACGCTGTGCCACTGGCCGGTGGCGATGATGTAGTCATCGGGCTTTCCTTGCTGGAGCATGCGCCAGGCGGCATCCACGTATTCGGGCGCGTAGCCCCAGTCCCTCCTGGAATCCAGGTTACCAAGCCTGAGTTCTCCCTCCACGCCGAGCGCTATCCTGGCCGCGGCGTTGGTTATCTTGCGTGTGACGAAGTTGAGGCCGCGCAGCGGGGATTCGTGGTTGAACATGATGCCGTTGCAGACGAAAAGGCCGAAATCCTCACGGTACACCTCGCCCAGCCAGTGGGCATAAAGCTTGGCCACGGCGTAGGGATTGGCGGGGTGGACGGGCATGTCTTTGGCCAGGCGCCTGATTTTGCCGTAGCCGAAGATCTCCACGGTAGAGGCCTGGTAAACCCTGATCTGCTTGTCGGTACTAATGACGGCCTCCAGCAGCCGGGCGAAGCCGAGGCCGGTTATGTTGCCATACTCGACGGGACTCTGGAAGGAGGCGCCGGGCGCGCTCTGGGCGGCCAGGTTGTATATCTCATGGGGACGGCTCTGCTCTACGGCGCTCTGCAGCGAGGCCGCATCTGCCATATCGGCCTGGAGCAGGGTGATTTTGTCGTAGATGCCGAGGTACTTAAGCCGCCAGCAGGCCTGCGGGGCTATGCTGAGGTCGCAGCCGAAGACTTCATAGCCTTTATCCAGCAGCAGGGAGGAGAGGTAGGCCCCGTCCTGCCCGGCCACACCGGTAATCAACGCTCTCTTAGTCATATCGTTAAATCTGGCAGCGGCTAAATGGTAAGCCATGGGAATAAGGCTGTCAATGCCACGGACTATCAAATCATATAGGAACTTGAATTGCGTGAGGTCTTTGTATATGATTACGGCGTTAGTTGAATGATGACCTATGCGACCTAAGCATGTAATAGGTATATGAACTATATATATGATATATGTTGCAACGCGGCTGAGGAACAGTCAATAGCCTGATGCAGGACGACACAAAGCAGCTGAAGGGGAGGGCCAGCCTTTTTCCATATTGGCTGGGACTGGTGGCCCTGACCGCGGCCGAGGTGCTGACGGTCTACCTCCAGCTTATGACAGGGATTATCTGCCACGGCATACTGCTGGTGGTCTTCATTGTCCAGGCTGCCCTGGCGCCAGACCAGGCGCAGCGCAACCTGTTTATGGTGCTCTGCCTGGCCCCGTTGATACGCATACTCAGCCTCTCCATGCCGCTCGCGCCCATACCGCAAATCTACTGGTACCTGCTCATCTACGGACCGCTTCTGGCGGCCGTCATCGTAGTCATGCTCAATACGGGCCTGGCCCCGCGTGATGTCGGACTGGTCAGCAAAGGATGGCTGCTGCAGGCCGTCCTGGGCATCGCAATAGGACTGGGATTAGGCGTCCTGGAATACGTCATACTCAGACCAGTGCCCCTGGCCAGCAGTTTCACCCTGCAGGGCGTGCTGGCGCCGGCTCTGATCCTGACGGCAACCACCGGCTTCGTGGAGGAACTGATCTTCCGCGGGGTGATGCAGACGCTCTCGGACAGGGTGATGGGTCTGTGGAGCGTACTCTATGTAAGCCTGATATTCGCGGTGCTGCATATTGGGCACTACTCGATGTTGGACGTGGCCTTCGTTTTCCTGGTGGCGCTGCTCTTCACGGCCATGGTAAAAAAATCAGGGTCACTCCTCGGAGTGACCCTTGCGCACGGTATAGCCAATTCTATGCTCTATTGCGTGATGCCCTTTATCCTATCCTAAGATCTCGAATATTTTGAGGGCAACTATGATGGCGAAGCTCACAACCAGTGGTACGATGCTGATATTGAGGCAGCGGCTGATCAGACGCTGTCGGCTTCCGTCGGAAGCCCCCACCAACTCCTTGGTGGTCAGCATGCCGATGAGCAGCAACACGGCAAAAATGCTGATGCCGGCGCCTATGCCCAGCGCAGCTATGCTGGTAATGCTGGTGACAGACGTTACGGTTGTAATCGTGCTAACTGTTACGGTTGATACCATTTGTCTCTCCGCCCTTTAGCGCCTGATTCTAATAGTTTACCTTTCCCATCGGTTATGATATATTGATGCCCTATTATATGGTATAAAAAGTGCTTTGTCAATACCCGTCCGGCCAATATTTAATTGAACGTGCTTCTCGCGCGCGATCTTCGGTCGCGCGCGATCCGGCCTCCGTTGTTACCGTTATTTTAATCGTTGTTTTCGCGGCGGCGCTAGCCCTGCTCACACCGGCTGCCGCTTGCGGGCTGCCGACCTGGCGGTCGTTTTACGCGCCTGCGGCGGATAATACATCAGCCCCGGGTGGTTTAAGCGGGGTGGGCTTCTCTCCCAGGTCGGCCCAGCCGTACGACATTATCGATTTCTTTAAAACAGCCAGGGGCACCGGCAAGGCCCTGGTGTGGGTGGGGGACTGGAAGGAGTTCGAATACGCACGCGGCTTTCCCACGCTGCTGGTGGAGCAGTCCTACCTGAACGGACTTATGTCAGTGATCGAAGTTACTGTCTTCAACCAGTCCGGGGGTAAGCTGCTGCGCAGCTTAGACGATAAAGCGCAGCAGAAATACGTGGCCGGTGCGGTGGATTTCGTACAAAAATACCAGACGCGCTACCTGGGACTGGGGGTCGATACCGACGCACTTTACACACGTTCGCCAGCCGATTTCGACAAATTCGTCAAGCTCTTCGGCCGGACGTACGATGGGGTCAAGGCAGTATCGCCCGGCACTAAAATTTTCACCGTATTCCAGCTCGAGAAAATGAAAGGGCTGAACGGTGGCCTTTACGGCGGGGTCAACGACCCGTCCAAAAACCTGTGGTTCCTGCTGGATAAATTCCCCCGGGCGGATCTAATTGCCTTCAACACCTACCCGGGCATGATCTATAAAACGCCGTCCGAGGTCCCCGCCGACTATTTCACCGGTATCAAAGCCCACACGGCTAAGCCGCTGGCCATCAGCGGCACGGGTTGGCAGAGCGCGGAGGGCCCGGCCGGCTGGCCGGGCAGCGAGACGCTGCAGGCGGAATACGCTAAAGTATTTCTCGGATATAGCGCAGATTTGAACCCGAAATTCTCGGTATGGAGCTACCTCTACGACCCCACGACACTGGCGGAACCCTTCAACAGTATGGGGCTGCTGCGTGGTGACGGCACGCCCCGGCCGGCCTGGTACGGCTGGTCTGCAGAA
>JAPLHJ010000158.1 GCA_026389675.1 Chloroflexota bacterium
ATAATTATAACGGCAAAGGACAGCTCAGGCTCAACCTTCTGGATTTTGCCCGCTCTTATTGATGTCCGGCGCTTCCGCTGACGGCTTCACATGCTTGTATTGAATAAAGCGTACCGCCAGGGTTACCGCGGCTGCGGCTACGATCAGGATATCCACGAGCTGGGCCTGGGGAAGATTAAACAGGAAAACCTCGGTTTCCCGGAAAAACCGTATGACGAAATCGCCGGCTCCAAAGAAGATCAACCAGATAAGAAATAGCGACCCGTCCGGCTTCAGCCTTTTACGCAAAGCCCACAGTATACCGAAGCCAATCAGGTTCCAAACGAGATGAAACAGTTGCGTGGGGTACAGCGGTACGCCCTGAGGGGCATAGCTGCTGGGATTCTGATAGACGATGGCGATAGGCAGATCACATGTCAACCCGTAGCAGCAGCCGTTAATCAGACAGCCGACACGCCCGACAGCCTGGCCCAGGATAGCCCCGGGTGCGGCGATATCGCCAAGCTGCCAGAAGGATAGTCGCTTCACCAAGCAGTAGATCAGTATAGCTGCCAAACCTCCCAGTACAGCTCCCCAGATCGCCAGTCCCGCAAAATTAAGTATCTGCTCCGGGTTGTTAATGTAGTATCCCCATTTATCGATGATATGCAGCAGCCTGGCGCCGATGATTGCGCCGATCACAGCCCAGAGCCCCACATCCCAGACCATGTCCTGGGAGAACCCCTTGCGTTTTGCTTCAATGAGTGAGAACCCGATCACGGTTATCACCGCCAGCACAACCATAACGCCGTACCAGCGTACCTCCAGCGTGCCGATGCTGAAAATAATTGGGTTCCAGTCTATATCAAACATAATTTAAACCGCCTCGCCGAATATGGCATCTACAAATGACCTGGCATCGAAGGGAGCGATATCATCCATCCCCTCGCCTGTGCCAATATATTTTATAGGAATTTGCAATTCATCGCTGATGGCCAACACTATGCCTCCCTTGGCGGTCCCGTCCAGTTTTGTAAGCACGATACCGGTGACGTCGGTAGCCTCGGCAAAGCTGCGGGCCTGCGACAGGCCGTTCTGCCCGGTCGTGGCATCGATAACCAGCAGCACTTCCTGGGCCGCCCCGTATTTGCCGGCCACTTTCCTGATCTTTTTAAGCTCATCCATCAGGTTGTGCCTGGTCTGCAGCCGCCCGGCGGTATCTATCATGACCGTATCCATCCCGCGGCTGCGCGCGGCCTCCAGCGTATCAAATACCACCGCCCCCGGGTCGGCGCCCTGCTGGTGCGCCACTACATCCACACCTGCCCTGCCAGCCCAGAGCTTAAGCTGGTCGATGGCGGCAGCCCTGAACGTATCCGCCGCACCCAGCAGCACCTTTTTGCCAGCACTCTTGTATTCACGAGCAAGCTTGGCAATGCTGGTGGTCTTGCCAGTACCGTTGACGCCCACAAACAGGATCACCTTCATGCCGTTAACGGGAACCGCGCCGGCCGGCTTCGCGGGTACATCCAGCAAATGGGTCATCTCGTCCTTCAAGGCGTTGCGCACCTGGCCGCCTTGTTCCAGCCTCTCTTCCCTGACACGCTTCCTGACCCGGCCCAGCAACTTCTCCGTGGTCGGCATGCCGACATCAGCCGATATCAGGAGCTCCTCAAGCTCATCCCAGGCCGAATCCTCCATCCTCGGGCGGCTGAAGAGCGCGCCGATCTTGCCGAACAGCCCTTCCCGGCTGCGCTTGACGCCCTGCTCTGTGAGCTTATAGATATCAGGCATGCTAATATCAACGAAAATGAAACGTCATTGCACAGGTGAAAAAGGGCCCGCTATGACGATTACACATTATTTTGTCTCGACCATCTTGGCATAGCCCTTGAGCATCTGGGTCTTAATCATCTTACGCACCATTTCCTTCATCTTGGGGTCTTTGATCATCTCGGTCATCTGCTTGCTGTATTCCAGGTACCTGGTGTCCTGCTGCGGGAAGTCGAAGAGGCCGTGCTCTTCATAGTACCTGTAGTCTGCCGTAAAGGGGAATGAGAGCCTGGCCCAGATCTGGTCGCGGAAGATCTTGTGCCCGCCCACGCCCAGGAAGGTGCGCGGCAGCATATATATGCTCCCGGCGTTATCAACGCATTTAGCTGCAAATGCTTCGAGCAGCTTATCTATCTGGCCCGAATCGGCGCACTCATCTGTCACCACCCCTGCGAGGTTGCCGCCACCCATCTGCGGCATGGCATTGATGATCTCGTGCAGGTTGGCCGCCTGGCTGAGCGGGCCGGAAACGATAAATCCCATCTGCTTGTTCATCGACGTGGGTATATGGCCGTTGAAGAAGCTCCTGTCCCAGAACATCTTCATGCGCGAGGAAAAGAAGCGGTCGACGATCTCACCGGCAAAGATGGTGACATCGGCGTCACGCCCGGCATTAAAGTAGTCGATAAATTCATCCTTGCCCTGGTAAACGCAGATATTATCAAAGGCGCATTCCATGCAGCCCAGGCAACCGCCGCGCATTTTGACATCGCCGGCCCTGACCACCTGTATATCACCTTTGAATGACTCGCTGAAGCGCTGCACCATTTTAGCCAGGTTGGACTTCTCATCGGTTATATCGGCCAGCACCCTGACCTTTAACCCCCCGTTATCCACCTTGCCCACGCCTTTGCCGGGTTTATAGGCAAACTTCGCGCGTACAACCGGGGAATAAAGCTTCATGGCCGGCGCCCTGTTCTCAATGGCCTTGAAGAAGTTGTCCGCCCACTTGAGCAACATACTGCGCATATTTTCGACCATGAGGTCATCCATATCGGCAGAGAACGGCTCGACGTATTTCATATCCAGGTCGTCGCAGATGCCATGCATGTAGTTGTGCGCCGTGTTGTCAAAGAAGTGTATCGACGTGCTGAGCACCGTGACATACTTGCCGGCGAAGGCGTCCCGTGCCCCTTTCCCGGTTATCATCTCGATGAAGTGCTTGTACTGGGAGCAAACCAGGAAGACGTACAGGGGGAAGGCCCAGATAACGCCGTCGGACTGCCTAACCTCGTCGATGACCGAGTTGAAAAGTCCGTCATCCTTCTCCAACTTGATGATATCATGCGCAACGTTGATCAGCTTTAGCTCATGCAGGGGGAATTTCTTCTGGATGAACTTGATGTACTGGACCGTGACACTGATTTCACCCTTGGGGCTGCCGTTGAGAACAGCTATCTTCACTTTACTGGCCTCCTGTAAACAAAATTGGTGGAACCAGCTGGCGCTGGTTCCACCAATCATAGCACAAGGTTATTTTGTGTACAAACAAATATTAAGGTGTGACATTCACGGTCACTGACTGCGCCACCGTGTTGCCGCCGTTGCTGGCCATCAGGGTATAGGTGGTGGTAGTAACCGGGTATATATAGACCGTCCCCGAAGCGCCAACACTGCCAATACCGTTGTCGATGGTAATTGTATCGGCGTCGGTCACAGTCCAGTATAGCTTGGCCTGGTTGCCCGATACTACAGTGGTATGGCTGCAGTGGAAGTCGTTTATGGTCGGCCAGCGATAAACCGGCATGATCGGCGCCGCTGTCACTGTCAGCACCTTCGAGTCATAAGTGTTCCCATAAGCGTTGGAAGCTGTCAGTGTATAGGTCGTGGTAAATGACGGGGACACGCTTAAGCTGCCCGACGCGCCCGTGACGCCGACGAGGTTCTTTACGCCATTATTTATAGCTAAAGAACTGGCGCCGCTGGTCATCCAGCTCAGCGTTGCCGTGCCGCCGGATGTTATGCTGGACGGGGAAAGGTAGAGTGCCGCAATAGGCGGCGAACCGGTCATCGGCGGCGGAGAAGCGCTGCCCACCGATACCGTCGTGCTCGCGTTGCTGCTGCCCGCCGAATTCGTAGCTGTTAAATAGAAGGTTATACCACCCGTACCCGTCGTATTTACCGTCAGGCTCCCGGATACTGGCACCGTGCCGTAACCTGCAATACTGGCAGATGTGGCATTCAGCGTATTCCAGTTCAACGTTGTCGAGCCGCCCAATGCCACGCTGGCCGGGCTCGCCGTGAATGAAAGTATTGTGGGCAGCGGCAGTGAGGAGGGCGGCGGAGTTGCCGGGCTGCTCACTACTACCATGGTAGAAAAAGATGTTGAATTGGAGCCGTTGGTTGCCTCGAGCAAATAGGTTGTTGTCGCATTGGTGGTGCTCCAGGTCAGCACGGCGGTACCGCCGGAGGTTATGCTCGAAGGCGCGGCCGAAAATGAATTAATGACCGGGGTTACTGATGCGGGAGCCGGCGTGATGCCGCCCGTTGCACCCACCGTGAGCAGGACGGTCGACCTGGTGGAGCCGTATTTGTTGCTGGCTGTCAGGATGTAGGTGGTGGTAGTTGCCGGGACTACCTTATCCGCACCCGTAGAAGGCGCCGCAGGGATGCCAGGGTCGATACTGACGGACGAGGCGTTCTCTACCTCCCAGGAAAGTATAGCCGCTTCGCCGCTGCCGATGGTGTTGGGGCTGACTGCAAACTTGACGACTGTAGGCACTTTACTTGAACTGCCTCCCCCCATATCGACGGTTATGCAACCCGCCGTCGCCAGTAATAGTATCAAGACTAATAGAACTGCATTTCTCATTTTTCTCCTCCCCGGATAAATATTTTAAGACATCATACTATGCGGCACATGAAGTGTAAACCGTACTTTGGTACTGCCCCGGCTTAAATAAGACCCTCACCTGGTACGGCCCGTTGGCAGGCTAAGCCGGTCCCCCTCGGGCTTTGACTTTGCCGCGCAGCCCGGTTACAGCGTAGCAAAGCAGCAGCACCAGCCCGCTGAGCAGGATGATAGTAGCGCCCGAGGCTAAGTTCAGCACGTATGAAATCCACAGCCCGCCGAAGGTGAACAGCATGCCGAAAAGCACCGCAAGCAGCATCATCTTCTTAATGTCATGGGTGAATTGCCTGGCCAGCGCGGCCGGGAAGGTCAGCATGGCGATCACCAGGATCATGCCCACTACCCTGATCAGCACTACCACGGTCAGCGCCACCATGCACAGCAAAAGCAGATAGAGGGCGTTTACCGGCATGCCCACCACCGTGCCGAACTCCTCGTCGAAGGAGAGCAGCAGGAACTCCTTGTAGAAGGCGATAACCAGGGCCACGATGATGATGTCCAATCCCGCCATCAGCAGGATATCCGAGAAAGGCACGGTCAGGATATTGCCGAAGAGGTAGCTCATCAGGTCGGGCGCATATCCTGCCGACAGACCGATGAAGATCACACCCAGCGCCATCCCCAGTGCCCACAGTATACCCGTCGCCGTATCCTCGGGCAGCTTTGTCCTGCGCGTCACCAGTCCCATGGTCAGGGCAGAGAGCAGGGCAAACAGCATGGCGCCCAGCACCGGGTTGAATTTCAGCAGGTAGCCGAGGCCGATGCCGCCGAAGGAGGCATGGGCGATGCTGCCGCTCATCGAGACGATCTTTTTCACCACAACATAAACACCCACGATGCCGCAGGCCACCGAGGCCAGCAGGCCCGCCAGCACGGCGTTGCGCATGAACTCGAACTGAAAGGCTTCGAACATTTTTAATGTTCCCTCAGCACGCGGTGTGGCACGTCGCCATGGGCAATTAGCTGCACCGGGCACTTATAGGTCGCCTCGAGGATCTCCGGCGTTATCTCCCTGGAACCATGGTAGTAGAGCTGCACGTTGAGGCAGGCTATCTTATCCACGAAAACCGACACCGCCCCGATATCATGGGAGACCATGATGATGGCCATCTCCTCCTTGAGGTGCTCGAGCAGTTCATAGAAATCCGTCTGCATGGCGGAATCAACGCTGGCGGTAGGCTCGTCCAGCAGCAGCAATTGCGGCTCTGAAACCAGCGCACGCGCGATGAAGGCGCGCTGCTGCTGGCCGCCCGAGAGCTGCCCTATCTGCGCCCCGGCGTGGTCCAGCATGCCCACCCTCCGCAGCGCCTTTTCCGCAGCCTGCTTATCGATACGCCCATAGGGTTTAAGCAGGCCGGCCTTCCCGTAGCGGCCCATTGTCACCACTTCTATTACACTGACCGGAAAGTTATGGTCGTAGTTGCTGTATTGCGGCACGTAACCGATCCTGCCGCGGCTTTTGTCCGGCGGGTTGCCCAGCACCGTCACCATGCCACGCTCCGGCCGGATCAGTCCCAGTATGACCTTAAGCAGGGTGCTCTTGCCGCCGCCGTTGGGGCCGATGATGCCCAGGAAATCATGCTCCGCCACCTGCAGGTTGATGCCCTCCAGCGCAGGCGTCCCGTTATACCTGACCCAGACATCTTCCAGCCTTACGACATCCGGGGCGGTC
>JAPLHJ010000286.1 GCA_026389675.1 Chloroflexota bacterium
ACGACGGTAGCAAAGTCAACCGCGAACTTTTCCTGGAAGCTTTTTGCGATAGTTTCAACGTAGATAGGGATGAGGTATGGGCCCGCTTCGAGCAATTTTTCAGCCTGGATTTTGATATATTCAAGGACGCCGTCACGGCTGCCCCCGGCGCAGCGGAGGTTTTCAGGCGTGTGAAAGACCGGGGATTAAAGATAGTGGTGGCCACCAACCCCATCTGGCCGCTGGTTGTGCAGCAGAAAAGGCTGGGCTGGGCGGGTCTGGGGGACATCGAAGTCGACCTGGTCACCCACATCGACAACATGAGTTACTGCAAGCCGCAGTTGGGCTATTTCACGCAGATCTGCCATTTGATAGGTGTGAAGCCCGGCGAATGCCTGATGGTGGGCGACGATCCTGCTAATGATATGGTGGCTGCTAAAGCCGGCATGAAGACTTTTCAGACAACGGACAGCCGCGCATACTCACAGAAACCGCTCGAGATAAGCAAAAATGTCATCGGAAATAATCTTGACGGCATACCCCCTGCTGATTTCAGCGGCCCCCTGGTAGATGTGCCGCACGCTGTCGATACCCTGCTCCACTCGTAAACCTTCCTTTCTAACCTGCAATATCCTTACCCATATTAGAATAGTTTGCATAACACTAACTATTTATATTATACTAATTATCGAATCTCAACCACCGATCAATGTGGGTAGCAATTGCATGAATGAAAAGAGTGAAATGATTGACCGCATACTGGGACAGGTTGAAGGTGCTTTCAGGGAGTTACTACCCAGGGCGCACCAGGAATTGCTGGATCTCGACCTGACCACGCCGCAATTGAAGGTTGTCCTCTTGGTCTATCTCAACGGGCCGGCAAGGATGAGCGACCTGGCCTCGTCCCTGGGCGTCACGCTGGCCACGGCCACCGGCATCGTCGACCGCCTGGTGGACAGGGATATTGTGGAGAGGGAAAACAGCCGGGAAGACAGGCGGGTCGTGGTCTGCCGTTTATCGGCAAAAGGGCACGAACTAACGGACAGGCTTTATACTTCCGGCCGTGAGCGCGCCCGGCAACTGCTGCAGGGATTGGATGAGGATATATTAAGCAAACTCGATGAGGCACTGGCTTCACTGACAGGCGCCGGCGTTGGAAAGGAGAAAAAATGAATATAGTTGTCACCGGCGCAACCGGGCATATCGGCAATGTGCTTATACGTGAACTGCTGGCCGCAGGAGAAAAGGTCAGGGCGCTGGTCCCACCCTTTGAAAACGACCTGCCCATACGCGGGCTTGACATCGATATGGTAGCGGGTGATGTCTGCGACCCGGACTCATTGAATTCAGCCTTCCGGGGCGCTGATGTGGTTTACCACCTGGCCGGTATTATAGCCATCACGCCGGGCAAGGACCGGTTGCTGCACCGGGTGAATGTTGAGGGTACGCGCAATGTGGTGGATGCCTGCCTGGAATCAGGTGTCGGCCGGCTGGTCTATACCAGTTCCATACATGCCATCCAGGAGCCGCCCGATGGCATCTTTATCAACGAGACCTTCCCGGTGGATCCGCAGCACGTACTCGGCCCTTATGCCAGAAGCAAGGCTATGGCGACGCTGGAGGTGAGGAAGGCGGTGGAACGCGGACTGGACGCGGTTATCGTGCACCCTACCGGGGTGATCGGCCCCTTCGACTTCAAGATATCGGAGATGGGGCAGCTTGTCCTGGATTTTATCAGGGGTAAGCTGAAGGCATACCTGGACGGGGCCTACGACTTTGCCGATGTGCGCGACGTGGCGCGCGGGCTGATGCTGGCCGGCAGGAAAGGCCGCAAGGGTGAGAGCTATATCCTTTCAGGTGAAAGGGTCAGTATCAAGCGGATCATGGAGATGCTGGAAGAAACCAGCGGTATCAGGGCGCCCTCCTTCAAGGTTCCCGCCTGGCTGGCCCATACCGCCGGAAAGCTGGCTCCCATATATTACCGTATAGTCAGGAGCAAGCCGCTCTTTACTGATTATTCTGTGGACGTGCTGCGCAGCAATTCCTGGGTATCCTCGGAGAAGGCCCGGGTGGAGCTCGGCTACGTGGCGCGTTCCGTGCACGAATCCATCTGCGATTCCGTGGCCTGGTTCCGGCAGAACCTCACTCCTGCGCAACTGGCGCCGGCTGTCCGGCGCATATAAAATTCTACTGGGCTGTATGGTGCGAAGGTTATACGGTGGGATGACCGCCTGTATATGTGTGCCTTATAACATTGTATGTAACGTCGCCCTATTTTATTGCCTGTTCCCAGTCTATCCGCGATAGCAATTCATCATCGGTTTTCAGAGTTTGATCTCCTGATATGACTTGGACTGAACCCCGAACGAACCCCTGAAGCTGGACGGTCTGGGTTAGAAAGGTTGGAGGGATGTACTGTGTGGCCATAGGCAACCTCCATGTTAAATTTTACAGAGGAAAGCCTATCTGAAGTCAGCACGTGCTGAATTCGTAAAGATAATCGAGATTATGCCCAGCACTGGTACGCACAGCACGGCGGCGATCGCGCCGGCCATGGCCCAGGCGTAATGCCTGCGCCCCAGGCAGAGGATGCCGCCAATGACTGCCAGTATACCCAGCAACAATACGGGCAAAAGGATCAACAGGATGCCACTGAACTGGCTGAGAATATTGATGGCACTTGTGCCATCATCGGGCACTCCTGCCCCAGGGGAGCCGGCGGCCATGCCGATGACAAAAAACAGCAAAAACAGCGGACCCGAGGCTGTCAACAGGGTTAAATAATAGAATATGCTCCACACTATGCCCGCAGCGGAATGCGGATACATCAAGGACCACGCAAGCACAAAGAAAGAAACAGCGGCGAACACGCCTGCTATGATATCCATTGTGCCTGCCTGTAACGCCCTGTCCTTCTTTTCTCCAGTCATTTTCACACTCCTTTCAGTTCCATAGCGCGCATTTTACCCCTAACCATGGCACAGCACAATACCAGGGTAGCGGTACCGCAAGGGAACTGCCCAGGATAAATACGATGTACCCGGACACATTAACAGGCGGAGACCATTCGGAGTATAAAGGTAAACAGCAGCGGCTCCTCGCAATTGACCTTTAGCGTATCCCACAGCGAGCCGGGCGACTACGCAGTATATGTGGACGGAGTACCTGCCGGCAGCTTCATGGTAGAGCTTACCAGGGAATCAGACGTCATTCTCATCATAAGCGCTTGCCTGGTGGGATTGGCCTTTATCCTTGGCATGGTCATGCTCTGGCGCAGGAAAAAGCGCACTGTATAATAATAATCTTCGGTAAACAGGAAGGCCGCTGTTTTAGCAGCGGCCTTCTTTTACTGAACCCATCCTTGAGATACAATTCAGACGCCGTTAAGTTTGATAAGAAGCTAACAACCGTTGGCAATCTGCGATAAGCTGTTTTTTCGAAAACAGGAGTTCGGGAACTGTCCACAATGCCCGGCCAGCACTCTCAAAGATTCCCCCTAATACCTTTTGACTAATCCAAATACACAGATTCAGGACGAGTTATCACTATACCTTTTGATTGAGGGGGTTTTGCTGTCCTGCAGAGTGGAAAACAGGTTAACTGCAACAAAACATAGGTGGAATAGCACCAACCCAAGAGCAAATATGGCAGTTTGTCCAACCACAATTCAAAGGTAGTATATCGGGCTTGCGACAGAAGAGATTGGGATTCCTGCCATCGGCTGTTTACACCTAAAATTTCTAAGTGGGATTACTGGCAGCATGAAAGGTTGGGTGTCCTTCATTGACATCCGGCCTCAAAGTTTATTATGCTCTGTATTTAAGGTTATCAGTAATTGCTCCCATCACATAAGTATTTAAAGCTGAACTACTACTGATGCAGGTAGAACTGTTATCCTTCAGGAGGAGATACTAATGCACAAACAGGATGACTGTATCGCGGTATTCGACGTTGGCAAAACAAACAAGAAACTGATTATCTACGATAGGGACCTGAGAATATTGGATTCCAGGTATATTCAATTAGAGGCGGAAAGGCGAGGAGCAGAATCCCATGAACGCATCACCAAGACAGGCGAGTGGCTCCTGGACAACCTTTCCAAAATGGCGAAACAGCATACAATCAAGGCCGTTTCGATATCAGCCCACGGGGCAACCTTTGTCTGTCTTGATGAGGAAGGTAAATTAGTATTACCCGTATTTTCTTACGATACAGACCCAGGAATCGCATTACATGAAAAATTTGCCGCAGAATTCGGTGATCCGCTGGTTCTCCAACGCAAGAATGCTACTCCTGACATGCCGGGCCTGGGCTGCATGGCTAAGGGGTTATTCTATATCAAGGAGCAATATCCCGAAGAATATGCACGAACAAAGTATATTCTTAATCTTCCTCAATACTACGGGTACCTGCTCACAGGAAATATGGGCATGGAGCTTACGTATATCGGAAGCCACACCAATCTGTGGGAATTCGAAAAGCACACCTGGTCCGGGGTCATGGAACAGCTGGGGATGAGAGATAAATTCCCGGGGGAGATCCGTAACCCATGGGATATACTTGGTATTATTTCACCGGAGGTTGCTCGGCGAACCAGTTTACCCTATGACACTATTGTAACCGTGGGCATACACGATTCCAATGCCGCGCTGCTTCCCTATATTATTACTGTACAAGAGCCCTTCGTACTCCTCTCCACCGGCACTACGTGCGTGGCCATGCATCCGACAGCGGATACCGTCTTGCGTGATGATGAGCTTGGTAAGGTTATCTTTTACAACCTCAGCCCTTTCGGAACCCCCGTGAAGACAAGCATCTTCCTTGCCGGACTGGAATTCGATGTCTACATAGGAATGCTTAAAGAACGTCATATCCAGAAAGAATTTCCTGCATTCGATCGAGCGCTGGCGGAGGACATCCTCGCGCGCCGATCCGAGTTCATCCTGCCGTCAATAGTACCGTTCGGTATGTTTCCGGATTCAAAGGCGCGGATCATTGAAGGGGAGAATGTGTATCCCTTCGGGGATTTAGCGGCAGGCAAAACACCAGAGTTCTTTGACGATTTTGAACGCTCCTATGTGATACTTACTCTCTCGATTGCGCTCCAGACCAGAGTTGCTCTGGAGCGGACCGGCCTGAAGAAAGGAATGTCGGTATTCATCGAGGGGGGATTCAGCCACAATGAGTTTTTTACAAACCTGATAGCTTCACTTTGCCCCACAGCACAATTTTTCATCACCGATTTAAACGAGGCATCGGGATTTGGTGCAGCGTTGCTCGCACTGAGCGCCTTGGAGGCTACTAATCCGAAGATGCTTCGTGACCGTTTCACCATAAAGACTGTCCGGCTTGAGCCGTCAAGTCTCACCGGCCTTAGTGAATATGAAAAAGATTTTAAAAAATACCTGCAGGCGGCCGGGTAGGTGATCCGGAAAACACGATAAAACGATAGTACAAAGTGTTATATTATAGAATAATCGCGGCATCATAGTTTCGATTTTTTGGAGGGGATTATGACAAGATACAGTAAAGAAAAGACTGTGGTCCTGGAGTCCAGCCTCTGGCTGAGCCGGAACGGCTATTTCGGGACTCAGCGTGGGACGGGTGGCAATGTTTCATTGCGGCTTGGGGAATCATCTATGGCAATTACCCCATCATCAATGGAGTATGAGGGACTTACCCCAGGCGATATACTCGTCGTTGATTTCGCAATTGCTATCATAGAGGGAAAAACAGGGCTCAAACCGTCCGTAGAATCAATACTACACAGCACAATATACCGGAACCGGCCAGACTGTAACGCCGTTGTCCACAGCCACCAGCCCTATGGCAGCGCTCTGGCACTGATCAATACTCCTGTCCCTGCACTTTTTGACGAGGTTTCTTTAGCCCTCGGCCCTTTGATAGACATCATTCCGTACGGTCTTTCGGGAAGCCCCGAGCTTGCTGCTAATACCGCGACGAAGCTGTCCAATAATGCAAATGCCTATATTATCCAGAATCACGGTATCCTGGCTCTTGGCAAGACCATGCATCAAGCATTACTGAATGCAGAACTCTTAGAGAAGGTGGCTCATGCCTATTGCCTGGCCTTGTCGACGGGGAAAGCTGTAACAACACTTCCCCAATCCGTAGCAGATATGTTCGCATCACTAAGGCATAATGATGTTAAAGAGGCAAGCGTGACAGGAAAAGGTGGGGCATAACTATATACCTG
>JAPLHJ010000305.1 GCA_026389675.1 Chloroflexota bacterium
GCTACGGCCGTTGCCCGATGCAGATAAATTCCGCTGCGGTTATCGATGCCCTGCGCAGTTTGGCCCTCGCCAGGGGATCCAAAGTGCCTGAAGGCAACAGGCCGCTGTTTAACCTCATGTTCCTGGCCAATGTCAGGATTTTCGGGCGCTCCTACGACCTGTCCATGAGCGCCGGCTACAAGCTCGGGAGCGGCTCGTTGATGAGCGATACGGGAAAATTCCCCATTATGTTGAAGAAGGGGAAAATGGCCATTCTCCCGCCATCCGGCGCCGATAAAAAGGCCGTAAGGCGCATTTTTGAAAAGGCCGTGCCGGGTAAAGGAAAAAAGCAATGAAATACGCATATTATCCGGGGTGCTCGTCACATTCCACTGCCCGTGACATGCACGAGTCGGCCATAGCTGTGGCACGTAAACTGGGTATTGAGCTGGTGGAAATTGAGGGATGGTCCTGCTGCGGGGCAACCGCCGCGCACCAGACCGACCGGGTGCTGGCCGCTTCCCTCCCGGCTGCCAATATGCTGCTGGCTAAGCAGATGGGTCTTGACACTGTGGTCACCTGCGCAGCCTGTTACAACAGGATGAAGGTGACAAACTACGAGGTGTCGTCGTCACCGGCCATGCGGGCCAGGGTGGCCGACGTGGTCGGGCAGCCATATGACGGCTCGGTTGCCGTGAGGCATCTTGTCGAAGTCCTGCTCCGGGATATAGGCATTGAAAAACTGCACAAGAGCTTTACGCACTCCCTTGGAGGGCTGAAGGTAGCCGCTTATTACGGGTGCCTGCTGGTGCGTCCGCACGATGTAACTCATTTCGACGATGCGGAGAACCCTACTGTCCTCGATCGCCTGGTCGATGCTATGGGGGGGCAGAGCGTCGACTGGCCCGGCAAAGTTGATTGCTGCGGAGGGGGCCTTAACCTGACCCGGACCGACATGGTTGTTAAGCTCTCCGGTTCCATCATCGATATGGCTAAAGAATCGGGCGCAGGGTGTATTACGGTGGCCTGCCCCATGTGCCAGGCCAGCCTTGACCTGCGCCAGAAGGACATGCAAAAGCAAACGGGCAGGCGCTATGAGATGCCTATTGTATACATTACGCAATTGCTCGGGTTGTGCCTCGGCATCCCGCGCAAAGAGCTCGGCCTCAACCGTCTGATGGTCTCCCCCGCCAGTGTTTTACAGTCCCTGGCCTCGAAAGCTTGAAAGGTGAAAAATATAATAAAGGTAACCGTAATATGACTGCTGATAAAAAAAAGAAGACAGGCGCAGTGCTGGTGCAGGGTGGTGGAATCGCCGGCATGCAGGCCGCTCTGGACCTTGCCAACTCTGGTTTCCGGGTGTACCTGGTGGAACGTTCCGCCGCTATCGGCGGCATGATGTCGCACTTGGATAAGACATTTCCCACCGGGGATTGCGCTACCTGCATCGTATCACCCAAGCTGGTGGAATGCGCGCGCAACCTCAATATCGAGATACTCACGTTGTCGGAACTGATGGATATCCGGGGAGAGGCCGGCAATTTCACGGCCACTGTCCGGCGCTACCCGCGTTACGTCGACGAGGATAAATGCACTGCCTGCGAGCAGTGTACCGACGTCTGCCCGGTGGATATCCCCAACCACTTCGACCGCGAGCTGGGCACACGCAAGGCCATCGCCAAGGAATACGCGCAGGCTACCCCCAACATATTCAATATCTTGAAGAACGGGCACGCGCCCTGCAAGGTCACCTGCCCGGCCAATATAAATGTCCAGGGCTATATACAGCTTATCAAGAAGAAAGAGTACGTAAAGGCGGTGAACCTGATAAGGGAGAGGAACCCCCTTTCCGCCATATGCGGTCGGGCCTGCAACCATCCCTGCGAGGCGGTCTGCACACGCGGAAAATTGGACGACCCCGTCGCCATCAGGTTACTCAAACGGTTTGCTTCGGATAAGGAGATGGAGCTGGTAGAATCAGGCCGGATCTCCCTGCCGGAAGAAAAAGCACCTCCGGCCGGCGCGAAGAAGGTGGGGATAATCGGGGCCGGCCCGGCCGGCCTGACGGCGGCGGCCGACCTTGCCGACCGCGGATACGCGGTGACCGTGTACGAGGCATTGCCCGCTGCGGGGGGGATGTTACGCTGGGGCATACCCGAATATCGGCTGCCCAAGAAAATACTTGATTATGAAGTAGATCTCATTCGCCGCAAGGGTGTTGCATTCAAATACAACTGCCGGATAGGGGAAGATATCTCTTTTACGAGAATTCAGAAGGATAACGATGTGGTCTTCATCGGGGTGGGCGTGCAGGTCAGCCGCAGGCTCGGCGTTGAGGGCGAGGATAAAGCTAACATCGACTATGGCGTCGAGTTTCTCAGGCAGGCGGGTGACAGGAATAATTTACCTGCCGTCGGAAGAAAAGTTGTCGTCATAGGCGGCGGCAATGTAGCAGTAGATGTGGCGCGTACCGCGCTGAGGCTGGGCGCCGGGAGCGTCGAGATGGTCTCCCTTGAGCAGAGGCAGGAGATGCCGGCCCTGCCGGAGGAGATAGCGGAGACACTTGAAGAAGGTATCAAGGTCAACAATGGATGGGGACCGCGCCGCATACTGGGCAACGGTGAGGCCACGGGAATTGAGCTAAAACGTTGTATAAGCGTATTTGATAAGGACGGGCGCTTCAGCCCGGCTTATGATGAGAGTGCACTTACAACGGTGCAGGCAGACCGGGTGATAATAGCCATCGGACAGTCGCTGGACAAGCAATTCATCAGCAGCGCCGGGGTTGAGACAGAGCGTGGATGCTTCAAAGTAGACCCTGCCACGCTTGAAACATCGCTAAAAGGTGTTTTCGCCGGCGGTGACAGCGTATCCGGGCCGGCTTCGATCATACAGGCTGTAGGCGCTGGCAAGCGGGCCGCTGAATCCATCGACCGCTACCTCAAGAATGAGGACATGCGTGCTTCCCGCTTTGAAGATACGGTCAAACCACTTTCCGAGGAACTTCTTTCTGATATTTCAGGTAAAGAGAAAAGACCGCGCGCCCTGCCGTCATACCTTCCGGTAAGCCGGCGGCAGGGGACTTTCAGCGAGACCGAGGGAGGTCTGAGTGAAGAAGCCGCCCTGGCCGAATCTGAGCGCTGCCTGAACTGTGCCCTGTGTTCTGAATGCCTTGAGTGCGTTAAGGCCTGCGAACAGAACGCCATTGACCATTACATGGGACAGCGTGAGGTCAAGTTAGAGATAGGTTCGGTCATACTTGCCCCCGGGTTCGAAGAGTTCCCTGCTGAAAGGAAGGGGGAGTTCGGCTTCGGCCGCTATGCCAATGTCCTGACCAGCGTGCAATTCGAGCGGATGCTCTCGGCGTCCGGTCCTTTCGAGGGACATGTTATACGACACTCCGACGGAAAGGAGGCTAAGCGCATCGCCTGGATACAGTGCGTGGGGTCGCGCGATGCCAGTTGCGGCAACGAGTTCTGCTCATCGGTCTGCTGCATGGTCTCAACCAAGCAGGCGCTGGTGGCCTCGGATCATACGACCGGGCTGGAGGCCTCCATTTTCTATATGGATATCCGCGCCCACGGAAAAGATTTTGACCAGTATTACGAGAGGGCTAAAAACAGCGGTAATATAAGTTATATCAGGAGCATGCCGTCACGCGTCCTGCAGGTGCCCGGCAGTAAGGACCTGCGCCTGCAATTCTACAGCGGCGCCGGGGTTATGGAAGAGCGCGATTTCGACCTGGTGGTGCTGTCCGTAGGTATGGAGGCTGGGAAGTCGGCAAGGGGAGCCGCCGGCCGTTTGGGGGTCAGCCTGGATGAATACGGCTTCTGTGCCACCGACAGGCTCTCTCCTTTATCGACGTCCAGGCCCGGCGTGTTCGTGGCGGGCGCTTTCCAGGAGCCCAAGGATATCCCGGAGACCGTGACACAGGCCAGCGCAGCCGCCTCGATGTCCATGGAACTGCTGGCCGAGGCGCGCAACTCGCTGATAAGCAAAAGGGTCTACCCGGACGAGCATGATGTTAGCGACGAGCAGGCCAGGATAGGCGTATTCGTCTGCCACTGCGGCAGGAACATCGCCTCCGTGGTTGATGTCGAACGCGTGGCGGAGATAGCCGCGCAGCAGCCCAACGTGGTCTTTGCCACGCACACCATGTACACCTGCGCCGATTCCAATCTCAATAATATCCGGGATATGATACATAAGCACCGCCTGAACCGTATTGTGGTCGCATCCTGTACACCGCGTACCCATGAGCCCATATTCCGTGACACGCTGCGCGAGGCCGGGCTGAACCCCTACCTGTTCGAGCTGGCCAATATCCGGGACCAGTGCTCATGGGTTCACTCTGCCGAGCCTGAAAAGGCCACCGAGAAGGCGACAGAACTTATGAAGATGTCCATCGCGCGGGCCAGGCTGCTATCCCCGCTTACGGGGACCTCGTTTGCCGTCGACCAGACGGGTCTCGTCATCGGCGGTGGTATCAGCGGCATGACCGTGGCGCTAGCGCTGGCCGGGCAGGGTTTTAAGGTGCACCTGGTGGAGAAATCGGACCGGCTGGGAGGCAACGCCCTAACCCTCAGGTATACCCTCGAGCATGAGGATGTTTCTACGTTTGTGGCCGGGTTGGTGAATGAGGTTGAAAACCATGCGAACATCATCCTTCATCTCGGGACAGATATCACCAATGTGGCCGGCTTCATCGGACAATTCAAGGTTTCTCTTTTCCAGGACGGCACAGACGGAGAAGTGTCCTGCGGCGCCATAATAGTGGCCACCGGGGCCGCTCCCGCGGCGACCAGGGAATACCTGGGAGGTACAGACGAAGGGGTCATGACGCAGCTTGAACTGGAGCAGCGTCTGCACAAAGGCGATTTTGCGCCCGGCCGCAGGAATGTGGTGATGATACAGTGCGCCGGTTCACGCAATGATGAGAGACCCTACTGCAGCCGTATCTGCTGCTCTATGGCGGTCAAGAACGCATTGAAGATAAAGAAACTGGACCCGTCTGCCGGTGTCTACGTGCTTTACCGCGATATCAGGACCTACGGCTTCCGTGAAAAATATTACAAGCAGGCGCGTGAAGCAGGTGTTATTTTTATACGTTATGAGCCCGATGCCCCGCCGCTGGTTTCACAGGATAATGGACTGGTTGTCAGCCTCAAGAGCCCCGATTTTCCCGAGCCGGTGGAGATTGAGACTGACTGTGTCGTTTTAAGTACGGGAGTTGACGCGGGGGACAATAGGCGTGTTGCAGATATGCTGAAAGTGCCGCTCAACGCGGATGGATTCTTTGTAGAAGCCCACGTCAAGCTGCGCCCGGTGGAATTCACCACTGAGGGGATTTTCCTTTGCGGGCTGGCGCATTCTCCCAAGCACATGGATGAAAATATCTCGCAGGCGCGCGCGGCGGCCTCACGTGCTTCAACCGTGCTCTCCAAGGCTTATCTGGAGGTCGGAGCACAGGTTTCACAGGTAGACCAGAGCAAATGCATCTCCTGCATGACCTGTACCAAGGTATGCCCGTACGGCGCCCCGACGGTTAATGCCGACCATAAGGCGGAGATTATCGCTGCCAAGTGCATGGGTTGTGGCATCTGCGCGGCAGAATGCCCGGCCTGTGCCATACAGTTGAACCACTTCGAATCAAGACAGTTCAAGGATATGCTGGATGAATTATTTAGAAGCGGAAAAGAAGAAAGACGGCCGGCCGTTGTGCC
>JAPLHJ010000256.1 GCA_026389675.1 Chloroflexota bacterium
CAACGTCGATCCTGGCTTCAAAGCGGCTTTTTGCTATACCCTTTTCAAGGCCGCTGTAGCTAAACCAGGGATACATGAAGATGCAGCAGTCCGGGCAGCAATTGCAGATATAGTGGCCCACCTCCGGCGCATTGCCTACGCTGTGTACCAAACCGCCCTCAGCCGCAAGTTGGAGTATCTCCTTGGCCTCTTCCTTGCTGATTTCCCTGCCGGCCCCGCGCTTGATTGCGTAATCCGCGCCCCTATTCAACTGCAGGCATACCTCGAGCGGCCTGTCGCATTTCTGTGCCATGCGCCGGCAGGGGCATTTGACCACCGCCACCCTGTTTGACTTATCGATTACGTCGTTAATATCTTCCATGGGCAAAACTTTTGCCGATTCGTCGATTGAAGCCCGGGCTGGGATAACGCGTGATGCCGGCCGGGGAAAAGACTCTGCCAGCTTGGCTATATCTTTGAACAACTCATTTTCGGAAAAATCCCACCAGGCGTCCAGGAGGTCCCTGCCCCAGAGATCATCCGACCTCATATCGCTGCCGGTGGCATCGTGCAACTGGAAGATATCCCGCGCAGGCTTATAGCCTTTTGATGATTCAAATATCACGCCTTTCTGAAAGAGGTCCTTCAAATTGACCTCTATGGCATCGGGTTTCTTATTTAACTTCTGCGCGATATCTTCTACAGAGGCAGGCAAGAGGTTTGCAATAGTCGCCTGCTCTTCTGTCATCAGGACCTTCAGTATTTTTTTAAACCTTTCCGAGGCCTGGTAGCCATATCTCGTGGCAAAATCCGTGTAGGGATCGCTCATGATAACCTCCAAATTAACGATTAATCAGGGGACAAGCAATATACAGCTAACTGATTGCTGGGAATTTTACCGCATTTCCTCCGGCAATAACAGTGCATGGCACAACAGTCTGCTGAAATACACTGATTCCAGCAAAAGAATAGAAAGATTAAAAGCTCTTAGATAGTCCTGATGACCGCAACCACCCTGCCCTGTATCTCGAGATTGTCAGGTTCTGTATAAATCGGCTCCATCTGAGAGTTCGCTGGTTGCAGCCTGATTTTGCCCTCTTCCCAGAAGAAACGCTTTAAGGTTACTTCCTCTTCCTTCTTCAGCCAGGCAGCGACCATATCACCATTGGACGCGCTTTTCACCGATTCCATCAGCACGATATCCCCGTCGTCTATCAGAGCATCTATCATTGACAAACCGCTGACCCGCAAAGCAAATACTTCTTTTCCCCCGGTAATTTCGCCGGATAATTCAAGTGTATCAATGGCTTCTTCATGCCATGAATCGGATTTCAATACGGGGATAGGCGTTCCTGCCGCAATTTTACCGAGTATGGGCACACGGATCGTATTTTTCCTGTCCGGCAACTGTATGCTTCGAAATACCTTTGAATCACGTTCAATCTGGTGGTCACCCTCCAGTACCTTCAGGTGATGTTGTACAACCGCCGTCGAACTTAATTCACAGCCCTTTTGGATATCCCGGACCGTGGGGGCATAGCCCCTTTCGTCATAGAATTCCCGGATAAAATCCATGATCTTTTGTCTGGTCAGGTTGATACCGGGTCTCCTCATATTATTTCCTTGCAGCGCACATTTGTTCTTAAAACAAGTGTACACAATGGTATTTTAGTTTGTCAAGGTGGCCATCGTGAACAGTTCCCGAACTCTTGTTTGAGAGAAAAAGGCTAATTCTATCGCTCCAACAATTACTAAAAGTCAATAAATTTTAATACGACGTAATTTCAGCATCAAATAAATTTCTCGTCCTATCACCAACCCCGTATCGTTTAATATGCTAATAGGAACCTCGGAGCGAAGGATTTGTCCGTCGACTTTTAATCCTATCTCTACCCCATCGCCTTTTTTATTGATTTCTGCCACCATACCCTTAAAGCGGTTTATTGATGGGCCAGGAAACGGCATATCCGAAATAAAGATATCGTGAGGGAAGATTGCTATTCGTGTAACTGGAGTATCTTCATCATGTGGCACAATGATGTGCAGATTTCCACATTCTACCTCTACCAATCCTTGTCCAACGCGTTTGCAAGTATCACAATTTAGAATATTAGGCTTTCCTATAAAGTCGGAAACATCGGAGTTTTCAGGATAAAAGAACACTTCCTTAGGCGGGCCCACTTGGACTATTTTACCGTTACTAATCACTGCAATTTGATCTGAAATTTCCTCTGCCTCCAATTGGTTATGCGTCACGTGAATAATAGTCACTTTCAGTTCCTGATGAATACGCTTGAGCTCAAGGCGCAAATGCTTGCCGGTCTGCAAATCAAGGTTGGATAACGGCTCATCCAGCAACAATACTTTGGGCGTAAGCACAAGGGCGCGCGCCAGTGCGACTCGTTGTTTTTCGCCGCCAGAAAGGCTGTTTACGCTACGTGAAAGAATATGGGAAATACCCATGAGTTCCGAATAGCGGTTGACCTTTTCATGCACATTCAAACATCGGCAATGTACCTCTTTTAGACCGAATGCAATATTTTCGTATACATTTAGAAAAGGAAAAAGGACGTAATCTTGGGGAACGTAACCAACTTTGCGTTTCTCTGGCGCACGCAGAGTGGCATTTTCCCCGTTGATCCACACCTCACCCGACTGCAGTGGTCGTAATCCAGCTATAGCCTCCAAGAACACGGTTTTCCCGGAGCCGGTATGCCCAAGAATGACAAAATATGTACCGTGCGAAATATCCAACTTGGGGATAGAAAGAGTGAAATTGCCATGCTGTACAGTCAAGTCCTTAATATATATCACAGATGGTAGCTCCCACGCATAACTTTTCGCATAACAAATAAAGCTATCATCGCTATTATAATGAGTATGAATATGAGGGCTATGGCCTTATTCACATTAGCAGAGCGCAATGGCGATTGGCAGGGTTTCCGTTTTCATGAACGTCGCACCTGCAAGCATTACGGTAGCACCAAATTCACCAACTGCCCTTGCCCAGGTGAGGATAGATGCTGAGATAAGACCATTTCTAGCTAAAGGCAGTGTGACTTTGATGAATGCTCTGAATTTATTACACCCGAGCGTCCTTGAAACATGCTCGTAACGCGGATCGATGCTATCAAATGTAGATTTAAGCAGCCTGATAGCCAGGGCGGTTACAACAGCTACCTGTGCCAGCACTACACCTGCAACTGCAAAACTGAAACGAATTACATGTTTATCGATAAATCCTCCAATAGGGGTATTGAAGAAGATAAGAAGTGCTGCACCTAAAGCTACGGGGGACAGTACAATCGGCAAATCTAACAGGCTGTCCACAATATCTTTACCTGGGAAACGATATTGCGAGACGACATAAGCTGTGGGAATTGCCATAACGATTGCAAATGTAGTGGAAATTGTTGCAGTGATTAAACTAAGGCAAATGGCAAAACGCACCTCATCAGAAAGAAGCGAACTCAAAAAGAGTGGCAAGTCAGTGGCTGCAACCAACGAAATAATTAATACGATAAGTGAAAAAACGAGGACCGAAAACGCGATAAATACTGCAAAATGGAAAACGT
>JAPLHJ010000093.1 GCA_026389675.1 Chloroflexota bacterium
CCCGCATCATTGGTTACGACAAAATACCTGAGACCATGTTGAGCTCGTCACTGCCGTGCGGCGCCAGCGCCCCGATCGTCTCTTTCCGGCAGGAACTGAAGGAAATGATGGCCGCCGCCGGTTTTCAGGAGATAATCACCTACCCGCTGACCAATCACGAAACCATGCAAAGGCTGTCGTCCGACCCGGCCGCGGAGGCTGCCGCGATGCTCAGAATAGCCAACCCCATGAGCCGTGAGCTGGAATACCTCCGGACCAGTTTGCGCATGGGCGTGCTTTCGGTGCTTTCCCGCAACCAGCGTAACCGTGAGAGCAATATACGCCTCTTCGAGGTTGCTAAGGTTTTTATCCCTCGCGGTGAAGACCTTCCCCGTGAAAACGAGATACTCTGCGGCCTTGTTGATACTGTTACGCCCGAGGTTTACTGGCAATCCAAGCCACGGCCGGTAGATTTCTATTTTGTGAAGGGTGTTCTCGAGGCCCTGCTGGCCCGCTTCGGCATAAAGGCCGACTACGTACCCGGTAATGAAGCCACACTCAACTCGGCAAAAAGCGCCGATATCCTGGTTGGCGCGGATAAAATCGGCGTAATTGGCGAGGTGCACCCTGCAGTGCTCAAGAATTTTGATATATCCGAATCCGCCTTCCTATTCGAACTTGATGTGGACAGGCTGGTTACGCTTGCATCGAAGCCGCTTGTATATAAGGCGGTTTCCAGGTACCCCGCCATTACCCGCGACATAGCCATGCTTTTGGACGCGGCGGTCGCCTATCAAAAGATAGTTGATATCGTCAAGGCCTTCAGCCTGGTGTCTGACATACAACTATTCGACCTCTACGAAGGCAAACAGGTGCCCGCAGGCAAAAAGTCACTGGCTTTCCGGCTCACCTACCAGGCCGCCGGCCACACCCTCAAGGACGAGGAAGTCGACAAGGTCCAGCAGCGCATCTTGGAACGGCTCTCCAAAGAACTCGGCGCGGTTCTCCGTTCATAATCAATGCTTGTAGGGTGCGGGTCTTTAGACCCGCCCTAAGAGATATGTCATTGCGAGGAGCGCAGCGACGCGGCAATCTGCAACCTACGCTTCATTGCAAGGCCCGAAAGGCCGCGGCAATCTTTTGGAATAGAAATAAAATGCAAAAACATTTCTTAGAGAGATTCTTCTACCCGGAAAGCGTCGCCGTCATCGGCGCCACGCCTAATAAATTATCCGTAAATTACCACCTGGTGGAAAACCTGGTCAACCTTGGCTACAAAGGTAAAATCCATCCCGTAAACCCCAACCAGGATGAAGTCCTGGGCATCAAAACATTTAAAACCTTCAACGATATAGGCGAATACGTTGACCTCGTCGTTATCTCAATCGCCGCTCGCAACGTCCTTGAAATCATCAAAAATCTACCCGGCGATAAAATAGGCGGCGTTGTTCTTGTCACCGGGGGCTTCTCCGAGACAGGTGAAGAAGGTAAAAAAATCCAGGACGAGATAGCCAGGATATTAAAGGAAAAGGGCATCAGGGCCATCGGCCCGAACGCTCTTAGCCCTTACAACAGCGCCAATAAATTCGCCATCAGCTTCTTCACGATGTCTGGCCTGCCCTCCAGCAACGTTTCCTTCATTTACCAGTCGGGCATGTACGAGCCACGCTTCAACTGGATGACGCTGGATTTCCATCTCGGCATTGCCAAACTGATCGATCTCGGCAACAAGATGGATATCAACGAGGTTGATGCTCTGGAGTACCTGTCCCAGGACACCGATACCAAGGTCATCTGCTTGCACCTTGAAGCCATTAAAGGCGGCGGACGCAGGTTCTTTGAACTTCTCAAACAGACCACGCCCCGCAAACCGGTCATCGTCTTAAAAGGCGGCAGGACCGAAGCCGGCGCGAAGGCGGCCATGTCGCATACGGGGTCGCTGGTGCAGGGAAGTGACATTGTATTTGAGTCTGCCCTGAAACAGGCCGGGGCCATCAAAGCTGATACGCTGGATGATTTTCTCTACCTGGCCAAAGCCTTTTCCTACCTTCCTATTCCGAAGGGAAACCGCATAGCCATCGCCACCTTTCCCGGGGGCGAGGCCGTCCTGGCCACGGATACGGTCTATCAGAACGGCCTGGTCATGGCCAAGCCCGGCCAGTCCAGCTACGACAGGCTGCACAAGACTTTCCCTGCCTGGGAGATAGCCCTCAACCCCTACGACTTCGGCATTATCTATACGTTCAGCGCTTTCAATAACAACCACGGCGCTTTCATCGAGGCTATGGCAGATGATGAGAATGTTGATTGCATAGCCGTGCAACTGCCACCACCGATCTTTCCTATCGATCCTGAAAGCTTCTGCACGCCATTCCTGGCCGCACCCCGGAACGGCAAGCCCCTGGCCGTCTGGCCCCCTCATATGCTGCGCTTCGACACCGATATCATTACCTGGCTCGAAGCCCACTTCATCCCCGTCTTCCCCTCCTCTGCGATCGCCGTAAAGTGTCTGGCCGCGCTGAACCGGTATGGGACGAAGAAAGATTGACACCTTGTAATATACCCCGTTAATCAGGCCGAAACCGCTTGAATAAGCCGGTTGTTATTCTCTTCGTGTTCAGCCATTTTATCCTCTTGGCATCCTAACTGTCTTAATAGAGAGCAGTATAAATATCCAAATTTTATTTATTCGTATCACTTCCTTAATAAAAAATTAACATCAGATTGCTAAACTGTGTTTATTGAAAATCAGTTATATACAGGAAGAGATATAAAAAAGGAAGGACGGATATGGTAACTGAATGTAAGGCAAAGTCAAAAATTAGTAATGGTCTTTTATCATTCTTAACGGATAATGAGTGTAGCGAGATAGAATTCGATTTGCTCCGCTTTATGGGACAGCACCACAAGGCTAAAATGAGTTTCTATATTATCACCAGGGCATTTCGCATCGCCACTATCGACGTGGGCAACGCGCTGACTGCGCTGGTTGAAAGAGATATACTCATGCGCCGGCTTGACGGTAATGGTCTTATAACATATTCCCTTTCAACTGATGAGAAAACCCATGCGTATATCCATAAGCTGGCTTCACTGGACTGGAGTGAAGCATTGGCCTTGAAAAAAGAGTTGAAGGCAAATACGGTCTGCTATTTCGATTTTATGCGGGATAGCAACTTCATGGCCAGGAAATAGGCCAGCGGAACGAGCTGATATACTACCCCCAGCATGCCCGCTATTGCAGCGTCCCCGGCATGCAATTGCCCTGAGGCGGCGAAGTAATAAAAGGAATAAACCGATAGCGGTATATAGATGAAGCTCCCTGTGATAACGCCGGGAGCATAGCCTTTCAATTTAACCGCGCCGCCCAAATGCATCAGCCCGTTGATGAATAAAAGGGCGGCAGCCGACAGGCTGAAGGCCAGGTTGCCGGCGCCGATGAAAATCACGATAACGCACAGCAGCAATTGCAGGCCGTTTATCACGATTGCCACTGGGACGTTGACGAAGGGTGCGAAGGAGGGGTTTATTCGCTTCATGACCGCCATGAACCCGCCAGGGAAGAAATACTCCTCCACCATATGAAGCACCGATGCTATTAAGAAACCTATGAATAGCCAGGTCATAGCCGTTCCTCCAATTTAATTTATGTACGGGATAACACACCAGCCGGATTGTTCCACTGTCCACTGTCAACCGGCACTCAGTCTATGCCGCAGGATATCAAGCAGGTGGTATCCCTCGCGCTCATAAACGCGGCTCTCAATCAGTTCCACGCTTTGTTTGAACAAGGGGCCATCCAAAACCAGGGTATGATACTCACCGTTCTCCCCGCAGGGGTCAATGCCCTTATCAACAAGGTACTGCATGAACTCATGGTCTACCGGATGGCCCAGCCATTTCCGCTCGATCAGCTCAGCTTTAGCGCAAATGATGACGGACTTAAAACCCAGGTCGATAAATTGTGTCAGTAACTCACCGGTA
>JAPLHJ010000050.1:0-885 GCA_026389675.1 Chloroflexota bacterium
GCGACATAGAGGTGTACTGCGGCAGTGATGGGATTAATGCGTACTTGCAAATGCTAAAGGATCAGAAGTCCATGTTGATGGCCTTCGGTTATCACAAGTACATTGAAGAGAAAGCAGCGATTGTGGGAGGTGAATGATAACAAATATGTAACGCACTACATGGAATAAGACAATGGCGAGCAAACGAAAAAATAGTCTAAAGAAGGAGTGACAACTATGGAAGGCCCAAATTTCATTATTATTAATTTTGGTCAGAGCGGTGCCCCAAATGTTGGAGGATCGGAACCTACTCCGGCTAACAGTCCGACAGGGAGTAAAAGGCCTAAGGGCGGAAGAATATTTTCGCCAACGTCACCACTTGCCCCAGAGGTAAGATTAAAAGAAATGAACAACATATTCGACACTTTACTGAACTACCAACGCTAATAATAGGGGCTGCACCTTCTGGATTATTAAGTCAAGAATCTGAAATAAACAAATCGCCAAGATTCCCAAGATCGACTACACACTTTAGAGGGTGCAGCCCGAAAAACTACCTTATGCAACTGCCAAATCTAAATAACATCATAACGGGAAATAAGCATATGAATGAAAAACAGCGCAAGTCAATGCGCATTGGCCGTCAGCCAAAGACCGAGGCAAGGGACAAGCAAACGACACAGGCGAAAAAATCGATCGCAGGGAGACAGCGAAAGCAGGCTGGAACCGAGGCCAGGTTTGATAAGTTTTCAACCATCTACGAAAAGCAGAACAGGCAGTTGATGATACCCGATGAGTGGAACTACCTGATAACCTTGCTGATAAACGGCAATATTTCGGAAGAGACCTGTTTCCAGGCCTGCGTATCCGCGTACATTTACGGCCTCGTTTGGCAGGAGTATCAGG
>JAPLHJ010000050.1:997-5974 GCA_026389675.1 Chloroflexota bacterium
ATGCAAAACCTGAAGGATAAGCAGAACCCAATGCGCCCGGAACTGCAAAAGCAGATCGAAGAAATCATAGAAATCAATGAGAAGAGAAATGGTGATCTAAAAAAGCATAAAAAAGTGCGGGGACTCCAACAGGAACCGGATGCCCCAGTGAAGCGTTTGGATCGATGTGAAATGAAGGATTTCATGAACTTCCTGCATCAACATAGGCAGGATATACAGCCAGGTAGGGTCTGGCGTGAAACAATGTGCCAGTTTTTTTCAGAACAGGCGAATAATTTGCCTGTCTTTGAAGCCTGCATGGAATGCTTTAGAGCAGGGGTAATTTGGCAAATGAACCGCAGGAAGTTAGAAAAATAATCGAACCCTGTCACATAAATACTAGCGAACGTAAATACGAAAACTATATGAACAACATGCCTAATTCTATGTGGAAAAGTCTCGGGTTCGAATCCTTATAAGCGCGCATCCCCCTTCGACCTACAGTACCTTCAGCGTCAAGCGAGCGTCAGCGAACGGAGGTCTCGTATTTTGGGTGCCAGTTAGCCCCCGTATGAAAGCATTTGTCTTCGGAACCGGGGGTCGTGGGTTCGAATCCCTCCAGGCGCGCATCTAACCAACCCCGTTTGTTAACATCTGTCTAACGTTTGTCCAAATCATACTTCATAACCTCTTCAAATTTTGCTGCCGCTGCTTTCTGTGAATCTGCTATAACATCGCTGTAAATATCTATCGTGGTCGAGTAGTTAGCAAATAGCGCCCAGTAAATGTTAAATGGTAAAATTAATAAAATTGCCTGAATGCGAATTAATATGAGAAATCCCGGATGAAATATATTTCGACAATATTGTTCATCTGTATCCTGGCAGCCGCCTGTATCGCATCAGTTACAGGTTGCCGTCCCGATATTTCGGAGGGTCCGGCGCATCTAACCATATTGCATACTAATGATACACACGCCCACCTTGATAACGTGCCCTTCAGGTGTACTCTGACCACCCGTTTGAGAAGTGAAAATGGGCAATCTGATGAATTGCTGCTGGATGCGGGCGATGTATTTGCCGGCACACCATATTTTTCGTTATATAAGGGCCAGGCCGACCTCTGGTACATGGAGTACTTGAAATATGATGCTATGTGCCTGGGTAACCACGAGTTTGACAAGGGCGATGACGTACTTGAGGCCTTTGTGAAAAATACGGATTTCCCGGTTCTCTGCGCCAATTTTAATTTCAGTAAAGCGGGTGCATTGGGCAGCCAGATACAGCCCTGGGTGATCATAGAACGAGGCCAGCATAAATACGGCGTCTTTGGCCTTACAACTGAAGAGACTGCCGAAATCGCCAAGCCAGGCCCCGAAATCGTAATAAATGACCATTTAACCTGGGCCAAAAAAGCAGTTGCGTATTTTCAGAGCAAAGGCGTCAATAAAATCATCGCTTTAACACATATCGGCTGGGATGAGGATATCAAGCTGGCAGGTCAAGTAGAAGGTATCGATATCATTGTCGGCGGACACAGCCACACTGTCCCGGATGTTTATCCACTGGTAGTAAATAAATTTAGTGCCCCTACGGTCATTGTGCAGGCCGGGTGCTTTAACCACTACCTGGGTTGTTTCAGCGTTGATTTTGATAGCAACGGGGTGATTGTCAGCAAGCCAAGCGGTCAGCTCATAGCAATTGATAATACCATCCCACCCGATAAAACTGCCTCAGACAAGCTGGCGGGATATCAGGTGCCCATTTCCGTCCTGATGAATAAGGCGGCAGGATCCACTCAGGTTGCACTCGACGGCGAAGGTGAACACGTCCGCACCAGAGAGACCAACCTGGGCAACCTGGTTGCAGATGCCGTCCTGGATAGGGGGAGGTATGTCAATGCTGTAATTGCCCTTGTGAATGGGGGTGGCATCAGGTTGTCTTTGCCGGCCGGGGACATATCTATAGGGCAGGTTTATGAAGTGCTGCCTTTTGACAACTACCTGGTCAGCGCAGATATCAATGGCAAACAACTTCTGGGTGCCCTTGAAAATGGCGTGAGCCGGGTTGAAGGAGTTCAAGGCCGTTTCCTGCAGGTTGCAGGCATGAGATTTAAATGGGACGGAAATGCCCTTCCGGGCAAGCGTATTATCAGCGCAGATGTAAACACGATAGACGGTTATAAACCGGTTGAGGCGGATAAAGTCTACCGCGTGGTTACCTCTGACTACGTTGCAAGCGGGGGAGATGGCTTTACCGATATCAAGGCTGCTGTAAACCAGATAAACCTGGCTATTCCCCTGACCGATGTGGTTTCGGAATACCTGAACCAGCACTCGCCGGTCAATCCACAGGTTGAAGGGCGTATTGTCCGAATTGATGGTCAGCAGTAAAGCCCGGAGGGCTTGGCAAAGTCATTGACAGTCACGTGGCAACGGGGTATTATCATGACCGAGGCCTCCATCGGCCGATAATCGCTTAATTGCGAATTGAAATGGGAAACCGTGAATTAATTATCTCGAAATTGAAGAGGTAAACGAGGCTGGTGATGGAGACATAAAAAGGCGCTTCTGTCGATCTTGACTACTGTTTGAGGAGGTGGACCAATGAGCACGATCGAGAATGAAAGGGTCACGATCCGGCGCATGACCAGGACAGACATCGAAGCCGTTATAAATCTTGACAGAGAAATTGGTGAAGGTAAGAGCCAGATTACCTACAAGGACATGGTATCCCTTGATCCCGGTGGCCCAATAGACTTCAGCTTTGTAGCGGAGATTGGCAATAAAGTTGTGGGGTTTGTTCTCGCCCGTCTGATGTATATGGGGATGCCTTTCAGCGAGTTCTGTGTTATCAATGCCATCGATATTGCTGAAGGACATCGAGGCCAAGGAATCGGCAGACGGCTTGTCGATGAAATCTTAGATAAATGCCATGACGAGGGCATAGATACCGTACGCGCCATCTTCCCGGAAAAAAACGAAAAGCTTCGTAAGGCTGTGGAAAACCTGGGTTTCCGGCGCAGCCCGGTGGTTAATTACGATATGACCTCTGACGTTTAAATTGATGAAGAAACAAAAACATGAAAACATGGACCTGTTTGAAATTGACAACCTGGAAGAAGCATCCGCTTTGCTGGAATTCAGTTGGCAATTCCGCTCATCACGTGTCCTGATGGCTGCCCATCAACTCGGCATTTTTGAAGCACTGGTAAAACCCAAGCAAGCCTCTGAGGTAGCAAGAGACTGCAGCACCGATCCGTTGATGACGGAGAAACTATTAATCGTCTGTTGCGCCCTGGGCGTAGTAAGACGTGAAAGCGACTACTTCCGGCTGACAAAATTGGGGTCAGACACGCTGCTACCGGACAGTCCACGCTACATCGGCGGCGTTATCGGTCACAATGAGATCATCTGGTGGGCAACCACCGGACTTCCCGAAGTAGTACGAACAGGGAAACGAGATGCTGCGCCGGATCCACCTGAGCGTTTCAAGAAAGATCTATTTGATAACTGGATATGGGCGATGCACGGCATTGCCGCAAACGGCCCGGCGCAATGGTTGGCCAGGCAACTTGACCTCAGCGACAGGAACTTGCTGCTTGACGTAGCCGGGGGACCGGGCACCTACAGCATCGCTTTATGTCAGCGGTTCCCACATTTAAAGGCCGTTGTGTGGGATTTGCCTGCCACCCTGACCATCGCACGGAAGGTAATTAACCTTTTCGGGATGAACGGTCAAATCAAGGTGCATAAAGGAGACTGGGGCAAAGACGCGTTCGGCTCAGGTTATGACTGCCTGCTTATGTCCAATATCTTACATGGGTCCGGCAGCCAGGCGGGGACAAGGCTGAAGCAAGGTAAACAAGCCTTATTGCCGGGCGGTTTGCTGATCGTGCATGATTTCCTGCTAAACAACGATAAATCCGGTCCTTTACCGGCGTCTCTCTTCAACCTGTGGTTGGGAACATACACAATTAACGAGATAGTTGAAGTCATCCGCAAGGCAGGTTTCGTCGATGTTTCCCTGATTGCCAGCAACTCGCAACGCGGCAGCGGCCTTATCACCGCCAGGCGCCCCTGAGTAAGATTGTGCTTTTAAAAAAACAGGACTTATAGATTTGGTTACGAGATCTGGGTCCAAATCCCTCCAGGTGCTCATTTAAACCGACCCTCTTTATCGACAAAACTTCCTAAAACGGCAGAAGTGGTATAATCAAAGTTAGGCCAGTAACCTGACCAACAGGAGTTGCGGATTACTTATTTAAAGGAGGTTGTTATGCCGGTTTATATCGCGTTGACTACTCTCAATGAGAACGGCAGGGAGGCCGTCAAGACCAATCCCAAGAAAATCAAGGCCAATAAAGCTGCGCTTGAGACCATGGGGGTAAAGGTGCTGGGGCAATATATCACGCTCGGCCGGTATGATTTTGTCAATATTTTCGAGGCCAAGAATGAGGAGACTATCTTGAAGGCGGCGGTGAACCTCTCGGGAAAAGGCATCGCCCATACGGAAACACTGGTAGCGCTCAGTGTTGACAGTTTTACAAAAATAGATTGGACTGCTGTTATCTGCGCCCGGACCCCTTCCTCTGCAGCAGCACCTCCATGAACGCGTCGACCCTGGCTTCAAACTGGGCCATCGAGAAGTTGGCGGGGTCCATGTGGTCGGCCTCGATCACTACCGAGGGCACGCCGAGTTCTTCCTGCAGCGCCCGCTTGATGTCCATCTGTCCCAGCGTGATCGGCAGGCATGACTTGTTGGAGTGTAAAATTACACCGTCGATGTGATAGTCACGGCAGGCCCGCAGCACCATCTCCTTCCTCCTTTTCATCGAGACGCAGGACACCATGGGATAAGACATGAGCGATTTCATAGCCAGTGCCTCGAGAGGATTGTCCACGTCGAGACGTATGGACCAGGCCGCCGAGTAGGTCTCGGCCACCACCACGCCCCCGTATTTCTCGAAGTAGTTGAAAAGCCCCAGGTTGTACCACAG
>JAPLHJ010000065.1 GCA_026389675.1 Chloroflexota bacterium
CAACTACAACGCCGCCCGCGGGGACCAGTGTGACCATTGAGGCCGGACTTTAAACCCCAGCGACCCTGTAGACGTACGCTGCCGCACCTGCTCGTCAACACCAATATTCGAGAACTCGGAACATTACTTTCTCAAGCTGAGCGCTTTCGAGGAACAGCTCAGAAAATGGGTGGGGGATAAGACATTCTGGCGACAGAACGTGCAAAAATTTACCCTGGGATTCCTCGAGGGTGGACTGAAGGACAGGGCGATTACGCGCGATATCGAGTGGGGCGTCTCCGTACCGCAACCGGGGTTCGAGAAAAAGCGTATTTACGTGTGGTTCGAAGCTGTTATCGGCTACCTTTCCGCCAGCAAGGAGTGGGCCAGGCTGCAGGGCCGGGATGACGACTGGCGGCAATTCTGGACCGGTGAAAGCAAGTCCTATTATTTTATCGGCAAAGACAACATACCGTTCCACACTATCATCTGGCCTGCCATGCTGATGGGCTACGGTGGATTGAACCTGCCATATGACGTGCCGGCCAATGAATTCCTCACCGTAGAGGGCAAGAAACTGTCCACCAGCCGCAACTGGGCGGTATGGTTGCCCGATTACCTGCAGCGCTACGACCCCGACCCGCTGCGTTATTACCTCTCAATCAGCATGCCGGAAACCGGTGATATGGATTTCTCGTGGCATGAATTCCTGCGTAAGAATAACGACGAACTGGTGGCTACCTACGGCAACCTGGTTAACAGGGTGCTGTCCTTCACCAACCGCAATTTCGACGCTGCGGTACCCGACCCGGGCGAACTGGACGACGCGAGTAAAAACCTCCTTGAAAAGGCCCGCAAGACACTGGTGGAGGTTGACCGGCAACTGTACCGCTGCCACTTCAAGGAGGCGCTTAAGGCCGCCATGGCGCTGGCACAGGATGCCAACCGCTACCTTGACGACACCGCTCCCTGGAAGATGCTAAAACAAGACCGGCAGGCGGCAGGAAGATCCGTCTACACGGCCATAGGCGCGATATCGGCGCTCAAGACGATGCTCTGCCCGTTCCTTCCCTTTACTTCTCAGCGGCTGCACAATTTCCTGGGCTTTGAAGGCGATGTACGCGATGCCGGGTGGGAGCTGCAATTGCTGCCGGCGGGCCGCAGGCTGCCGCAGCCGCAGGCGCTCTTTGTCAAACTTGAAGATAAGATCGTAGCGGAGGAGATGGCGCGATTGGGGAGCGTGGCCCAGGCATGAATCTCGATCAGATTTATGCCCCGGTAAAGCCGGACCTGGTGCTGGTGGAGGCTAAACTGGCGGAGATAGCCAGGAACGATATACCGCTTCTTTCGCAGCTCCTGGAGTACGCACTGCTTAACGTGGGCAAGCGTGTCAGGCCGGCGCTAACCCTGCTTTGCGGCAAATTCTATAATTATGACCTGGAGGTACTGGTGCCCATAGCAACGGCCGTTGAGGTGCTGCACATCGGTACCCTGGTCCACGATGATATCATTGATAATGCCGATATGAGGCACGGCAAGCCTGCGGTCTACCGTACCTGGGGCTCGACCAGCGCACTTTTGCTGGGCGATTACCTATTCTCGAGGGCGGGCAGCCTGGCGGCGACAATCGAGAATATGAGGGTCATCAGGCGCTTTACCGAAACGCTCATGATCATATCAGGCGGGGAACTGCGCGCTGGCAGTAGCCGCTTTGAAGTGCGGAGCGCCAGGGAGAATTATTATAAGTGGATAAGCGATAAGACGGCCTGCCTGTTTGTCATGGCAGCGGAGTGCTCTTCAGTCTTGAGCGGGTGCCCGGAGGAGCAGGTGCAGGCGCTCAAGGACTACGCGCAGAATTTCGGGCTGGCCTTCCAAGTTATCGATGACATACTTGATTTCGTTGGTGATCCTGTCACCCTGGGTAAACCGGTGGGTTCTGACCTGATGGAGGGCGCCGCTACCCTGCCCTCTATCCTTTACGCTGAAAAATTCCCGCAGGATAAGATAATTGAACGTATTATCCTGGAACGTGAGAAAGGGCTGGTGCCGCAGGCACTCGAGAAAATACTGGCCACCACGGTCATTGACGAGTGCAGGCAGATAGCGCGGGGGTTCTACCAGAAAGCCAGCAATTCGCTGGAAAAACTGCCTGATTGTGATGCACGCAGGTCGCTGAGGGCACTGGTTGAATTCGTTATCGAGCGGAATAAATAAACTCTATCAGGAGGCCGGCGCGGCTTCCAGGCCGGGGGCGGGCAGCGGGTCATTCAGCAGCTTCTCAAAAGTAGAATCATCAATAGTCTCTTTTTCGATCAGGTAATCGGCCACGTATTTCAAGCGTGGCCGATTCTGCGTCATAATATCGAAGGCTTTGGTATAGGCTTCCTTGACTAATCCTTCGACCTCATCGTCTATCTCCTCGGCGATCTTATTGCTGTAGTTCTGCTGCTCGTGGATCTCCTTGCCCAGGAAAACTAGCTCTTCCCTTTTGCCGAATGTGCGCGGGCCGAGCTTCTGGCTCATGCCGAACTCCGTTATCATGCGGCGGGCTATCTTGGTGACCCTCTCCAGGTCGTTCTGCGCCCCTGTGGTCAATTCGCCGAAGACGACTTGCTCCGCGGCGCGGCCGGCCAGGCTGATGACCATCATGTCCTTGAAGCGCTCGTAAGTTTCCAGGTGCCGCTCTTCGCTGGGCAGGAACCTGGTCCAGCCCCCCATCATGCCCCTGGCCACGATTGATATCTTGTGCACGGGATCGGCATTGGGCAGCATTTTGGCCGCCAGTGCATGCCCGGTCTCGTGATAGGCTATTAATTCTTTCTCCTGCTTGGTGATCACACGGCCTTTTTTCTCAGG
>JAPLHJ010000052.1 GCA_026389675.1 Chloroflexota bacterium
GGCGGTAAACCAGAAATCCACATTCGAGAGTGCGATTCAGTTCGCCCGCACCGAGGGCATTATCCCGGCCCCCGAACCATCCCACGCCATCAAGGTAACAATAGATGAAGCCCTCAAATGCAAGGAGTCCGGGCAAAAGAAGGTCATCGTCCTGGGACTCAGCGGGCACGGCCACTTCGACCTGAGCGCCTACGAGCAGTTCCTCTCCGGCAAACTCGAAGCCGACGCCTACGACGAAGCCAAAGTAAAACAGGCGCTGGCACAGCTTCCCAAAATAGATTATGTAGCACCCAAGTAGCCAACATGTGGAGCGGCGGGGTATAATACCCCGCCGCTCCATACTTCACCCCTCTTAATATTTGGTTTATCTTTGCCTGCTAAAATAGCCTTATGCTACAATCCCAACACTATTCCAATGCATATCGAGGTTATTTAGCATGAAAAATTTTGCAGTTATTTCAGTTCTGCTTGCAGTTATGCTGCTCGGCAGCGGATGCTATTTTGAATTCAGATCTTCTTCAACCTTACCACCAAACGCACCACCGCCAACACAAACAGTACAGGCAACGCAGACCGTGCAAGACGCTGCCACACCTATCGACCCTGGCTGGAAATCACCGGGCATTTCTGAAAGTTCCATCGCCCTGCCCAGCATAGCCGACGTCGTGGAGAAAGGAAACCCGTCGGTGGTTACGATTACAACGGAGCAACTCGTAAACGACATGTTCAGCAGGCAGTTGACGGAATCCGGAGCAGGTTCCGGCTGGATACTTGATCAAAAGGGGATTATTGTGACCAACAATCACGTCGTCGAGGGCGCCAGCAAGGTAATCCTGCAATTCTCGGATGGCAGGACTTCCGAGTGCACTTCGGCCAATGTGTTCCGCGATCCCTTGACAGATATGGCCATAATTAAAGTTGATTCAGCGGGTCTGCCGGCTCTTTCTGTCGGGGATTCTTCAAGATTGAGGGTTGGCGACTGGGTGGTGGCTATCGGCAACCCCCTGGGGAAAGGCATTCGCGCCAAGGAGGGAACAATCAGCGGACTTAAAGTGTCCCTGTCCGTCGATGAGGAAGAATCACTGCATGACCTGATCGAAACATCCACAGCCATTAATCCGGGCAATAGCGGCGGACCCTTGCTGAATATGAAAGGCGAGGTTATCGGTATAACGAGCGCCAAGATCTCAGCGGTCGGCGTTGAGGGTATGGGTTACGCCATCAGTATAAATTCGGCGATGCCGATCCTGCAGGAGCTAATTAATAAAGGCTATGTGACACGTCCATTCCTGGGCGTAGAGCTATATACCGTCAATGATTATGTGGCCTATTATAATAACCTGCCGGTCAACCGGGGGGCTGTTGTCACAGTGGTTCAGCCCGGCAGTCCGGCCGCAGATGCGGGCCTGCGGCGTTTCGATGTTATCCTGAAATACCAGAATAAGGATATCAGCACCGCCTCCGAATTACTTCGTGAGCTGCGGAACTCTAAAATAGGCGAAGAAGTGACCATTACCTACATGCGGGGGAAAAATACCTTAACCACGTCGGCCCGGCTCGTCACCAGTCCACCGCCAAAATAGCCTAGCGCGCGATTGATGGGATTAGACCGGTGTTCCTAAGGCTCCTGTTTGCGGATAGCCAGTGTTACCTCGATACCCGAGAGTTTAAATTTTTCCGTGCGGTCAACCTCAGCGCGGATTCCCTTTAACAATGCAACCGACAATGTCTCCTGCCGGATATAATCCGCGAATGCTGCCATCACGGTATCTACCTGGTCATTGCCCAGATAATTGGTAGTGATATGGTCCGCGATCTCCAGGCCAGCCGCCCGTCTCATGGTCTGAATGCGCCTGACTATTTCCCTGGCAAGGCCTTCCTGCAACAGTTCGGGGGTTATCTCTGTCACCACACCCACCTGGTAATCTCCGTCAACCGCAACAGACATAGCCTTACCTTCTTTCATTTCTTCAGAGGTGAATTCGATATCTTTAACATTCAATTCATCAAGGATTTGAGAACACAGACTCTTCAGCGCTTCCTGCTCATGCGCCGACCTTGCCTTGACTACCACCCTGGGCAGCGGTTGCCTGACCTTTACAGCGCTCTTGGACCTGGCTGCCCTCCCCATGCTGCAGACTTTCATGGCCAACTCTGTATCTTCGATGATACCTGCATTAATTAAATCCCTGTCGACTACGGGGAATGAGACAAGATGCACGCTTTCCGGCGCTTTGCCGTCCACGCTCCGCACCAGGTTTTGATACATCTCATCGGCAACAAACGGGATAAACGGCGCCAGCAATTTTGAAAGGGTCACCAGCGTCTGATAAAGACAATTGTACGCGGACAGCTTATCGTCATCGTTCTGACTCTTCCAGAAACGCCTCCTGCTGCGCCTCACATACCAGTTGGAAAGGTCGTTGACGAAAGATTCGATCTTACGTCCTGCCGTAGTCGGATCATAATCAGCCAGCAGTTCATCCACATCTAAGACTAATTGATTTAACCTTGACATCAGCCATTTGTCGAGTTCTGAAGTCAACGAAACAGGTTGAGTATCGGGGATAAAATTATCGATATTGGCATATATAACAAAAAAAGAATAGGTATTCCAGAGGGTCATGAGGAAATTACGCATCACTTCGACAACCATATCGGGTGACATGCGGCGCACATTAC
>JAPLHJ010000206.1 GCA_026389675.1 Chloroflexota bacterium
CAAGGCCAACATGGCTGGTAGCCTTGATCAGGGCCGGTTTCCCCGGAAGGTTCGTGCTGGCCGGGGTAACGCGTTGGCCGGTTGTGGGGAAAGCACTGCAGAAGTGGCTTTTTGACGGGGATGACCTGGTTTTCCTGCCATCGGACCGCGTGGTGCAGGTTGGCCTGGATGTTGATGCGCCGGAACAGGTGGTGCTCCCCTCCATCCTGGTGGAACGTTTCATCAACGAGGCCAATTATCACTGGGTGATGGATAACTGCATCTGCCGCCAGGCCTCGCATTGCGCAGATTACCCGATAGGGTTGGGCTGCATTTTCCTGGGAGAGGCAGCGCTGGGCATTAACCCCGCGCTGGGCAGAAGGGTAACCCGTGACGAGGCGCTGGAGCATGCCAGGAAGTGCAGGGAGGCCGGACTGGTTCACCTCATCGGCCGCAATAAGCTGGACGCAGTCTGGCTGGGCGTGGGACCCGGTAATAAGCTTCTCACTATATGCAATTGCTGCCCCTGCTGCTGCCTGTGGAGGATGCTGCCAGTCGTTTCTGAGGATATCGGCGCCACGGTTAAAAAGATGCCGGGCGTCAATGTCAGGGTAACTGAAGGGTGCAGCGGCTGCGGCATATGCGCCGAAGGAGTATGCTTTGTCAATGCCATTTCAATGGTAAATGGCGCAGCCGTGCTTAGCAATGCCTGCCGGGGCTGCGGACGTTGCTCACTGGCCTGCCCGCTCGACGCCATCGTTGTTGAATACAGTGCAGGCGCGGTAGATCTGGCAACCAGGAACATCAGGTCACTGGTGGATGTAGGGTAAATCCTGCCGAAGTATTGACAACAGTCCCGTTTAGCAATAATCTAAGCAATGCAATTGCGGCGCCCACAATGCGGTGCCGGCTAACTGTTAAATTCGTTTCAAAGGAGCAATTATGTGGCGTAAAGGATGGCGCGAACAGACCTGGTCAAACCTTGATCAGCCGTGGGACCTGATTATTATCGGCGGAGGTATAACAGGTGCAGGGGTGCTGCGCCACGCGGTGGCGGCCGGGTTGAAGGCCCTGCTGGTGGAAGCCAACGACTTTGCTTCGGGCACGTCCAGCCGCTCATCCAAACTGATCCACGGCGGCCTGCGTTATATCCTCAACAAGCAATACAAGGTCACGCAGGAGTCGGTGCGCGAGCGGGAATGGATACTTAGAGAGGCGCCCAACCTGGTCACCAAGCTGGGCTTCATCTTTCCCAATTTCGAGCGTTACCATATAAAAACCAAGCAACTCGGCGCCATCATTGCCATTTACGACCTCCTCGCCCCGAAGTGGGATCATCATCCCTACAGCAAAGAGAAGATACTTAAAGAGTACCCCGTACTGAAAGCGGATGGGCTTATGGATGGATATTTGTATTACGATGCTGCCATGGATGACAGCCGCATCGTCCTGCGGGTTATCCAGGAAGCTGTCAGGGCAGGAGGTACAGCTCTCAACTACGCTAAGGCGGAGAAGCTGCTGAAGGACAGCAAGGGCCAGGTATGCGGTGTTGTCCTGAAAGATACCTCTTCCCAGGACGGCAAAACGATTGAGATAAAGGCCAGGGTAGTCGTCAACGCCTCGGGTCCCTGGGCGGATATCGTCCGCGGCCAGATCTCGCAGCCCGCCAGGCTGCGCAGGTTGCGCGGCAGCCACCTCATTTTCCCGCGGGAACGGCTGCCGATGAAAGACGCCCTGACCCTGCTGCACCCCAAGGATAACCGCGCCATGTTCGTCATTCCCTGGGAGGGCGCCACTATCCTCGGGACAACCGATATCGACCACGACGCGGCGCTGGACAGCAGGTATTCCGAGCCTGTTGCCAGCGGCGACGAGATAAGCTACATGATGGAGGCGGCTTCATTCCTATTCCCCACCCTCGGTCTCAAGGAAAGCGACATGATATCTTCTTTCTCGGGCCTGCGCCCGATTATCAAGGGCGGCGCCGATACGCCGGGCAAGGAGTCGCGGGGACATGCCCTCTGGCAGGAGGACGGCCTGATAACCATCACCGGCGGCAAGTACACCACCTTCCGTATCATGGCTAAGCAGACGGTGATGGTCGTGCTGGCCAAGCTGGGCAAGCTTCCTGTCATCAAGTTGAAGCGTGTTTTCCCCCGGCAGCCGGGTATCAAGGCGCCCAATATCAACCCGGCCACCCTGGCCTACATCAAAGGGCGCCACGGAGGCGAAACAGCGGAACTTATCAAGACCGCCGGCGCCGGGGAACTGGAGCGCATCGGCAGCCTGCCGAATATCTGGGCAGAGCTGCGCTGGGCGGCGCGCGAGGAGGGTGTGGTGCACCTGGCCGATTTGCTCATGCGGCGGGTCAGAATAGGCATGCTGCTGCCCAACGGGGCCAAGGAGCACCTCGAGCGCATCCGCACTATTACGCAGGGGGAACTGGGCTG
>JAPLHJ010000063.1 GCA_026389675.1 Chloroflexota bacterium
GGCCGGAGTGAACGTGGTGGACGATGTAGCACAGTTCCCCGAGAGCAAGTTTTATGTTAGTGAGAGGAGCAACCTGGTCATCTTCAGGAGCAATATACCCAGGACGGGCTGGCACGGTTTCCTCAACGCCGTGCTGGACGTGGCCGGCCATGACTGCAATGTGAGCGAGATATATACGCTGGGCGCCATGATCTCCCCGGCGGCCCATACGCTGCCGCGCCTGCTCATCTCGATAGTCAATCAGAAAGAGCTGAAGGAAGAGATGGAGCCCTTCAACGTGATGACGGGCAGCGACTTCGAAACGCCGGCCGGCCAGAAACCAACGCTCAGTTCCTACCTGATCTGGCTGGCAAAACAGAGAGGGATCCGCGGGGTCAACCTGTGGGTTCCGGTGCCCTATTACCTCGTGTCTATCGATGACCCGACGGCCTGCAAAAGGCTGATTTACTTTTTCAACAGCAAGTTCGATTTAGGCATGGATTTCACGTTCACCGGAGTTAGAGGCATTTGTGCGCAGGCTGGAGGCCGGCGATGGGTTGGACGGTGAGGAGAGTGAGAAACTGGCGCGTGAGATGTCGGAAGCCCTGAAGTAAGCTCAATTATTGCAGCCTGTGAAGTGCGGGGAGCCGCAGGCGGGGCGGCAATCGCAGCACAAAACGTCATTGCGAGGATGAGCCGCAGCTGCGAGCCGGAGGCGCGGCAGGCTGCGACGAAGCAATCCTTTTGATATAATTTGGCGTTTATCAATCCGTAAAGAAGGAGGATTATCCCATGGCAGTCGGTTTTCAAAAAGAGGGCAAAATCGCGATTATAACGCTCAACCGCCCTGAGGCGCTCAATTCGTTCGACCCCGACCAGATAAACGAGTTCAACAAGTGCCTCTACGATTTCAATGCGGACCACGGACTCTGGGTGGCAATTGTGACAGGTTCCGGAGAGCGGGCCTTCTCCGTGGGTGCGGACATCAAGACCACGCTGCCGCGCATACAGGCCAGCGCGCACCGCGGCGAGATGCCTGCGCCGGCCATCTGCGAGGATATGCAGATCTGGAAGCCCATTATCGCCGCCGTTAACGGCGCCTGCCTGGGTGGTGGTTTCGAGGTCGCGCTGGCCTGCGATATCAGGATAGCGGCCGAGAACGCCATCTTTGGATTTCCCGAGATAAACCTCGGCCTGATCCCCGGTTGGGGCGGCACGCAGAGATTGCCGCGGGCTGTGCCGCTGGCTAAGGCCGCCGAGATGCTGACGTCGGGACGCCCCATCGACGCCCAGGAGGCTTACCGCATCGGGCTGGTCAACAGGGTGGTGACTCCCTCGGAATTAATGGGAGAGGCTATGAAGATGGCCGATACGCTGCTCAAGCCGGCGCCTCTGGCTGCCAGGGCGGCCAAGCAGGCCATGATGATGGGGCTTAATACCACGCTCCTGCAGGGGCTGGAACTGGAATACCAGCTTGAACGCGCGGTTACGCAATCAGAGGACTTCCAGGAAGGGCGGCAGGCATTTATCGAGAAACGCAAAGCAGATTTCAAAGCCAAATAATATTTTAAAAAGGAGAAAACTGATGGCATTTAAAAAAGTTGGTGTCGTAGGCTGTGGCCTGATGGGCAGGGGCATAGCCGAGGTCAGCGCAAAATCAGGCTATGACGTAGTGGTTTCCGAGATAAACAGCGAACTCTTGGATAAAGGCATGGCAGCCGTCAAAGCATCGCTGGCCAAAGCTGTTGAAAAGGGCAAGCTGGCCCAGGCTGAAATGGATAAGACCCTGGGCAAGATCAAGGGCACTACCGATATGATGGATTTTAAGGACTGCGACCTGGTGGTCGAAGCCGCTATCGAGAACCTTGAGCTTAAGAAGAAGATATTCACCGACCTGGACCGGATATGTGCGCCTAACGCCGTGCTGAGCACCAATACCTCCTGCCTTTCAGTGATGGATGTGGCTGCTGTTACCAAGAGGACCGACAAAGTCCTGGGCTGCCATTTCTTCAACCCCGTGCCCGTTATGAAGCTGCTTGAGCTGGTGAATACCATCACCACCAGCAAGGAAACGCTGGATGCCGCGGTAGAATGGGGCAAATCGCTGGGCAAGACCGTTATCATCGCCCCCGACCGGCCGGGCTTCATCGTCAACCGCTCTTTTATGCCTTACATGATCGAGGCATTCGAGATGTATGAGCAGGGAGTTGCCAGCAGGGAGGATATCGATACCGGGGTACAGTTGGGGTTGAATCACCCCATGGGGCCGCTGACCCTGGCGGATATGGTAGGGCTGGACACCCTGCTATTTGTAACTGACGCGATTTATGCCGAGACCAAGAATCCCAAGTTCGTCGCCCCTATACTGCTGCGCAAGATGGTCACGGCCGGCCAGCTGGGCCGCAAGACCGGCAAAGGCTTTTACGATTATAAGTAGGGATTACATATAAATGCAGGGCGGGTTTTTAAACCCGCCCGGTTAATCGCGGGCGCACCTGAAGGTACGCCCCTACATCATTAATTCACAGCGGCGGGTCACTCGTAGGGGCGGGTTTTTAAACCCGCCCGCTGGGCGAACCTTCAGATTGGCAGCTACAATAAGCCGCGCCGTTACCGTTATCAGGGAGCGTAGTGACGGCGCAATCTTCCGGCGCTATAATCTACTC
>JAPLHJ010000097.1 GCA_026389675.1 Chloroflexota bacterium
CGATAGAGTAGGCGCTATCCCGGTTCAGCCAGAGGTCCGATTGCCCGCCCAGGAAACGCGCGAAATTAAACTTGATGTTGGCTGTGTTGAGCCAGTTACTGATAGTGGTGGTATCACCTTCCTTGGTTATCCATGTCCAATCAACATTGGGCGGCTGCAGTGGATCGGATGGGGAGATGGAGGGTGGCTGGAGCACCTGTCCCCTGGGAGCCATATCGAAAAGGCTGATCACAGAATATTCATAGTAATCCTGCTTATACAGGTCTATGCGTATCTTCTCCCCTGTATGCGTGCCTGTGTCGGGCAGCCTGTAACCGTAATACCAGACGAACCTGTTGCCCTTAAATTTGAGGCCGGGATTGCTCCACACCACATACGGGATAAGCGCCTCCTCCCCGGATGTGATTTTGACCACAGGCACGGTTTCATCATAGGTTTCAGTGCGGTTTTCCGTGACCAGGGTTGTCTCATAATATGTTTCTTTCACGGGGTATTGCACAGGGACGCAGGAAGACGCAGGCAGAAGTGAACCGAGGATCCCCGCCGTGAGGATAAGGCAGAGGGTAGCGGTTAAGGGAAGGCCGCGCAACCTGCAACCTCCCTGCCGGCCGGCGCCTTGGCCGGATTAAATATACGCTGAAATTTTATATTCAAGGCGTGAAGAGAACCTCCCAGAAAGGCACCTGCCTGGTTTCGTAAATGGTTTTCTGTTTCTGCACCGTGTACGGCACCTGTTTCTCAATCTTTCTTTCCTTGGTAACGGGCTGGTATGAAGTGGTGCTGCTTGACCAGTTTGCGGCCACCGTAATCCTGGAGTTCCAGCTATTCTGGGGTCCACAGATGATGACGCCTATTTTTTGGGCCCTGCCTGCATTCATCTCAATTATTTGCGGGTCCGCCTGTTTCGACCAGAGGTAGGTCCGCCCACCCAGGAACAGTGCCTGGTTAATCCGGGTATTGGCGGCATCCACCCAGGAATCCGAAGCTCCGCCAATGACGCCTGTGCTACCGGTTGAGCCGCTGTCAGTGCTGCTGACTGACGAAAATGTTGAAGTCGTGCCTGATGAACTGCTGGTTATCCAGGTCCATTTGACCTGCCCTTTACCGGTATCTCCGGCTGTAGCGGGAGCAGGTGTTGAGAGGTGCCCGCCTTGTGTCATATCGAGCACACTGATGGTGGCCGGTTCGTATTGGAGCTGCTTCCAGATCGAGACTATTAACCTTATATTATCGTAAGGCGGTGTTTGCGGAATGTCGTAGGCTATATACCAGACGTTGGTTTGGCCGGAAAAGGCGATATTTTGCGAGTACCATGAATAAAATGGGGTCAGCTCATACTGGCCGGATAAGGTTTCAACCGCCGTCTCGTTTTCCGTGTAAGTTTCGCTGGCGTATTCGGTCCTGTAGGCCGTTTCCTGGTAAGTGCTGGTTACCGGGTATTGCCTGGATATGCACGATGCGAAAACGGCCAGCAAAGTGAGTATCAGCAGCAGCAAACTGATATTCTTCATATAAAATTCAGCCCGGTTACTCTTTCTAATAGCATAGGTAGGCCAATCTGTAATGTCAAAATTAGGGAGGGTTTATTATCCGGAACTGAGGCAAGCCGCGGATTTATGTAAAAACGCCCTGCCATGGTATATAATGCAGTGGAAATCGGTTAACGGTTAAGGGGGGCGAATGACTATATATAAAAGCTGTTTTTTTATCGTGGTTACTGTCCTGAGTTTGGCACTAACTATCCCGTCTCTCTCCTGTATGTTGCCCGGTGGCCAGCCGGCATCCGCGCCGGCGCCGGCGGCGCCTGTGCTGGTAGCCAGGCCGGACAAACTTGTTTTTACGATTGGGCCCGGGCAGGGGCCGCTGCTTGAGCAGGCTGTTTCAGTAACAAACCAGGGCGGCGGTATCATGAATCAGTCGATGAGCGATAATTCCCAATGGATTGTGCTGCAGCCGGCGACAAACCAAATAGGAACCCAGACCGTGGTTGCCATGGTTAACGTGGACGCTACCGGCATGTCCCCTGGCTCCTATACCGGCATCGTTACCATTTCGGCAGACGGGGCCTTGAACAGCCCGATTTACCTGCCGGTTTACCTCACCGTCCTGCAGGGGGCCGACATCCCGCCCGGAACGGAACCGGCGCCCGTGCCGTCATCCACGCCTCCCGGGCAATCGGCCATTGCCTGGTCGAACCAGAGCGACTTATACCGGTATTCCGACGTTAATGCGCTGGTTGTCAACGGCAGCGTAACCAATACGGATAAATCGTGGTACCTCAAAGATCGCCGGCCAGATACCTCCCGGAGAAACGGTAATGTATAACCGCTATATCCCCAGCTTCCAGAAGCAGGAGGTCACCCTGAGCTACGTATGGTACCGGCCATAATCCCCAAGTTGTTATAGCGGGTGGGTCTACCCGCCTCAGCCATTGGTAGTAGTCCGTCATACCGAAGGACTACTACCTTCTTATTACCATATAGTACTAAGGTCACAGACAAAACAGTACCGGTGGGCTATTGTTTAAGCAGAAGCAAGGGTTTAGAATTGTTGCGTCGGGAAAATAAAGTCAGGAGAAGAGCAATGACACAGATGAAATTGATGATTAGAACTGCTAAGGCGGATTGGAAGACGCAGGCTCTCTTCTGGTCAATGGTATTCTGTGGGATGCTGATTATCTGTTCGATGGTGTTAGTGACCCGTATGATTTAAGGTTCTGCGGTTCTCCTCCCACGGCAGGGGGCGCCGGCATGCGGTCGCTCCCTGTTTTTTTATTTGAAACAGTTAGCGCGTTTTCAGCGGCCTCAACTCAGCGGCGATGATGGAGAGCGATTTAGGTCCCCGCCGCTGGATCTTGCCGCGCACCTCCAGCCAGCCTGTCCGGAAGAGCACCCTGCCGCATTTCTCCTGCACGTCGCTGAAGACGGTGACGTCGGCCACGCCGCTGCCGTCCTCCATGATGATATACACCACGCGCTTGCCGGTGCGCGTGGGCGGAGTCTGGTAACGTATGACAGACCCGGCGATTTTCACAATTTGCCCGGTAGGCAGCGCCGGCAGGTCCTTGATGCGGGTAAATCCGTCCTCAAGGTTACAGAAGTCCAGCGGGTGTGCCGAAAGGTCGAGGGAGAGGAGTTCGCGCTCGGCCAGCAGCCTCTCTTTGCTACCCGGATCGGTATGTGGGGATGGGTCTTTAGACCCGTCCGTGGGCGCAAAAATGTCATTGCGAGGAACGCAGTGACGAAGCAATCTACTCGCCGCGGACAGATTGCCACGCCCTTCGGGCTCGCGATGACAGTCCGTGGACGGGCGG
>JAPLHJ010000104.1 GCA_026389675.1 Chloroflexota bacterium
ATCGGCAACTACATCGGGGCAATACAGAACTACGTCAAACTGCAGGAAAAATACGACTGCGTATATTGTATTGTAGATATACATGCCCTCACCACACTTGAGAGCACTTCCGAGCTTCAGCAGAATATCTTCGAGATGACCCTCGATTGGCTGGCGGCCGGCATCGACCCCAAAAAATCCATTGTCTTCGTCCAGTCGTACGTACCCGAGGTTATGGAGCTTTTCACCTTGCTGGGAATGCTGACGCCATTGGGTTGGCTGCTGCGCGTGCCTACCTTCAAGGAAAAGGCCAGGATGCAGCCGCAGAACGTAAATTATGGGCTGGTCGGCTATCCGGTGCTGATGGCCGCGGACATCATGCTGTATAAATCTGATGCCGTTCCAGTCGGGGAAGACCAGTTGCCGCACCTGGAGATGACACGCGAGATAGTGCGCCGCTTCAACTTCATCTTCGGCGATACATTCCCCGAGCCGCAGGCCAAGCTGACCAATTACCCGCTGGTGCAGGGCTTGAACGGCGTGCAGAAGATGGGCAAGTCGTATAACAACCACATCGAATTGGCGGCAACGCCCAAAGAAACGCTGGAAAGGATAAAGACAGCCGTGACCGACCCGGCCCGGCAGCGCCGCAATGACCCGGGCCACCCCGAGGTTTGCAACGTCTTCAGCCTGCACCACTTTTTCAATGAGGAGAGGACCAAGGAGATCGATGCGCAGTGCCGTGTAGCTGGCATTGGCTGCGTCGACTGTAAAAAACTGCTCGCCGAGGGAATAAATAACGCTCTCCACGATTTCAGGGAGAGAAGGGCTGCCCTTGAGAGAGATAGCTCAAAATGGGCCTGACGCGCCATGCCTGAGGGCGCCCTATCACCATTACCCCTGTCCGTTCATGGCAAATCTGCTTACACAATCGCCAGGTATGCAGCGTCGGAAGCCGGCAAAATCCTCAAGAAATACCACGGCAAACCCGTGGGGATGCATGTCAAGGGCAAGCGCAACCTGGTAACCGAGGCCGACCTGCTATCCGAAAAGAGGATACTGGGGATAATTAACTCGGAGTTTCCTTCCCATGGCATACTATCCGAGGAGGCAGGGGCCAGCAGGGAGGGCGCTGAATATACCTGGATAATCGACCCGCTCGACGGCACCAATAACTTCTATTTCGGCATCGGTTTTGGGCGTGACCTTTGACCCCCTGAGGAACGAGACTTTTTACAGCATCAAAGGGAAAGGGGCTCACCTGAATGGCAAAAAGATAAAGGTCGCCGATGTAAAGACGCTGGAGATGGCATCTGCCGGTGTGGACCTCGGCTATAATACTGAACGCAGTAAAGACCTGCTGGATATCGCCACCGGCCTATGGCCAAAGCTGCATTGCCTGAGGATAACGGGCTCCTCCGCCCTGGGTCTGGCCTATGTGGCCTGTGGCCGCTTCAGCCTGTACTTCCATAAGTACCTTTATCCCTGGGATGTGGCCAGCGGCCTGCTATTAGTCAGGGAGGCGGGTGGAGAGGTAACAGGTTACGACGGCAAGCCGGCATCTACAGATGATGCGGCGATAATAGCTGCCAATACTACACTGCTCGGGGAATTCAGGAACTGGCTCAACCGGAGCTGACTATTTTTTACGGTGCCTGTCCAGGAACTTCTTTATCCGCTTGAGCGCTTCCTCTATCTCCGGCAGGGAGGTGGCGTAACAGCAGCGCACGTAGCCCTGCCCGCATTTGCCGAAAACCGAGCCCGGCACCACGGCCACTTTCTCTTCCGTCAACAGCCCTTCGGCAAATTCTTCCGAGGTCATGCCCGTAGATTTTACGGAAGGGAAGGCGTAAAAAGCCCCCTTCGGCTCGAAGCAGGAGAGGCCCAGGTCCCTGAACCCCTTGACTATAACCCGCCTGCGCCGGTCATATTCCGCCAGCATATCCTCAACTTCCTTGTTATTGCTGTCCTTGAGCGCTTCCACGGCGGCCAATTGTCCCATGATCGGTGCGCACATCATGGTGTACTGGTGCACCTTGAGCATGGCCTCAGTGATATCGGCGTTGGCCAGCGTGAAGCCCACTCGCCAGCCGGTCATGGCGAAGGCCTTGGAGAAGCCGCCGATCAGGATGACCCTGTCCTTCATGCCGGGCAGGCTGGCCAGGCACGTGTGCTCGGTATCATAGGTGAGCCGGGCGTAGATCTCGTCGGAGACAATTACCAGGTCATGCTCAACAGCGATTTTGGCTATTTCGATAACCAGGTCCCGCGGCATGACCGCCCCGGTGGGGTTGGATGGGAAACTCATCAGGATGGCCTTGGTTTTGGGCGTCAGCTTTCTCCTCACGTCGTCCGGCATCAGTTCGAAGTTGTTCTTCTCGTAGGTGGGTACCGGGACGGGCACCCCGCCGGTCAGGGCTACGCATACCGGGTAAGCCACATAATGTGGGTCTGTCATGATAACTTCATCCCCGGGGTCCAGGATAGCGCGGAAGGCCAGGTCCAGCGCCTCGCTGCTTCCGGTAGTCACCAGTATCTCTGTCTGCGGGTCATAATTGAGCTTATAAAATTTCTTGTGATACCTGGCTATCGCCTCCCTCAACTCGGGTATACCGCGGTTGGAGGTGTACATGGTGAAACCTTTCTCGATTGCCATGATGCCGGCCTCGCGCATCGGCCAGGGGGTTACGAAGTCGGGTTCACCAACACCCAGAGATATGGCGCCGTCCATGGTGGACAGCAGGTCGAAATACTTCCTGATGCCCGAGGGGGAGATATCGCGGGCTT
>JAPLHJ010000306.1 GCA_026389675.1 Chloroflexota bacterium
ATAGTACATTCCATGCCCATCATCCCGCTGTACGACCGTAATAGTGTAAGACAGATTAGCATAGTATTCTACCCGGTTTTGCAGGTCCTTATTAGCTCTATCCATGTTTTTCTCCTGTTTGCTTATTCACCCTATCGATAGCATCAAGTAAATAATCTATGTAGGGACGGTGAATAGGATTGGTCCGCTGATAGGATAATACATCATTACCAACTACAGCTTTCGGGTGCTTACTGCCTTCTTCAATGTGTCCATACTGCTTAATTAAGGCCTCGAACTCTTCAACTGAAACGTTGGTCGGGTTATTTCGAATCCGTTGTTCCCGCTTTTCCTTCCTGCTCATCAACTTAACCTGATGGTTTCATAGTATCATATATAATACTACCGGTCAATAAGCAAAGCCGTTTTTGCTTGACAATAAACGATTACCTGTGATAGTTTACTACAACCTGCGGCGTACCTGACCAGCAACTGCCGGGGTAACCTGATGAATTTAAATGATGGGGATTCTGTCACATGAAAAGCCATAGCATCAAACTCGGCATCGAGAGGGCCCCGCACCGCGCCCTGCTGAGGGCCGTGGGCGTGCAGAGCAGCGACTTCAACAAGCCCTTCATCGGCGTGGTGAACAGCTTCAACGAGATAGTCCCCGGGCACACGCACCTCAACACCATCGCTGCCGCGGTCAAGACGGGCATTACCGCCGCCGGGGGCGTGCCCTTCGAATTCAACACCATCGGCGTCTGCGACGGCATAGCCATGAACCACCCGGGTATGAAGTTCAGCCTGCCCAGCCGCGAGCTGATAGCCGACTCGGTGGAGATCATGGCCGAGGCGCACCAGTTCGATGCGCTGGTCTTCATACCCAACTGCGATAAGGTGGTGCCGGGCATGCTGATGGCCGCCGTCCGCCTGAACGTGCCGGCTATCTTTATCAGCGGCGGGCCTATGCTGGCCGGCAAGCTGCATAAGGACGGCGCCTGCCGTACCGTTGACCTTATCTCGGTATTCAACGCGGTGGGCAGCGTGGCCAACGGGCAGATGACCGAGGCTGAATTGGAAGAAATCGAGATAGCGGCCTGCCCGGGCTGCGGGAGCTGCTCGGGCATGTACACGGCCAACACCATGAACTGCCTGACCGAAGCGGTGGGCATGTCGCTGCCGGGCAGCGGCACTATACCGGCCGTTGATTCGCGCAGGCTGCACTTAGCCCGGCAGGCCGGCAGGCAGATCATGGCCTTATTGGAGAGTAACCTCAGGCCGAGGGATATCATCACCAAGGAATCAATCTCCAACGCCTTCGCCGTTGACATGGCGCTGGGCGGCAGCACCAACTCAGTGCTGCATTTCATGGCCGTCGCCCATGAGGCGGGCATCAAGTTCCCGCTCTCATTGATAAACGAGATCAGCGCCAGGGTGCCGCATCTTTGCAGGCTCAGCCCGGCCAGCGAGGTACATATCGAGGACCTGGACCTGGCGGGCGGTATACCGGCCGTGATGCACGAGATAGCAAAATTGCTGAACGGCAGATCCAAAACAGTCACGCTTAAACCGCTGGCCGATACCTTTAAGAACGCCCGTGTCAGGAACCACGAGGTTATCCGGCCTTTCTCCAGGCCATTTTCAAAGACGGGAGGACTGGCCATACTGTTCGGCAACCTGGCGCCCGGCGGGGCAGTGGTCAAAAGCGGCGCAGTAGCGCCGAATATGATGGTGCACAAGGGGCCGGCGCGGGTCTTTGAAAACGAGGAGGACGCCACCAGAGGCATCCTGGCCGGCAAGATCAGGAAGGGCGACGTGGTGGTGATACGCTATGAGGGGCCGCGTGGCGGACCGGGCATGCGTGAGATGCTCACGCCGACCTCGCTGCTGACCGGCATGGGTTTGGACAGCGCGGTAGCCCTGATCACGGATGGCCGTTTCTCGGGCGGCACACGGGGCGCCGCCATCGGGCACGTTGTGCCTGAAGCGGCGGAGCGCGGCCCGATTGCCGCGGTGCGCAACGGTGATATAATCAATATAGATATACCGGCCGGGAAATTAGATATCGGGGTGAGCGAAGCCGAATTAAAGAAGAGGTTGAAAACTGTGCCCGCCTTTAAATCGTCCATCAAAGGCGGTTACCTGAAGCGGTATATAGCGCAGGTCGGCCCGGACAGTGAGGGAGCGGTATTCGAGGATTAGGAGATGATCTATCAGATGATAAAGACCGGCGCTGAGATAGTGTGTGAATGCCTGATCAAGGAAGGGGTCGAGGTCATCTTCGGCTTCCCGGGCGGGGTGTTGCTGCCCCTCTACGATACGCTGCCCCGTTACCCGCAGTTGCGGCATATCTTGGTCAGGCACGAGCAGGGCGCGGCGCATGCCGCCGACGCCTATGCCAGGGTCACCGGCAAGGTCGGCGTCTGCTTAGCCACCTCGGGGCCGGGCGCTACCAACCTGGTGACGGGCATCGCCAACGCCTACTTGGATTCGGTACCCCTGCTCTCCATAACGGGACAGGTGCCCACGCATTTTATCGGCAAGGACGCCTTCCA
>JAPLHJ010000066.1 GCA_026389675.1 Chloroflexota bacterium
CAGCCTGCCGCAGGCCGAGGTCAGCAACGGCCTGGCCGAGGTTATCAAGTACGGCATGATACGTGACAGCGCTTTCTTCAACATGCTGGAGAAAAACATGCAGAAGATACGCGCCTTTGAAGACCCGCTGCTGGAGGAAGTGGCAGCGCGTTCAGCCGCCATCAAGGCAGGCATAGTGGCGAAAGACGAGCGGGATACCGGGCTCCGCAATATTCTGAATTTCGGCCATACCATCGGCCACGCCGTCGAGGCAGCCTCCGATTTCAAGATCCGGCACGGCCAGGCTGTGGCCACCGGCATGGTAAAGGCCTCCGCTATCGCCTGCCGCATGGGTATCTTCCCGCGTCCCCGCCTCCTGAGATTGAAAAACCTCCTGCTGCAGGCAGGATTGCCGGTGACCATGCCGCGGGTGGATATGGCCCGCGTGATCGCGGCCATGGAGCACGATAAAAAAGTTCAAAACGGTAAAATCAGGTTCATACTGCCGCGCACAATCGGCAAGGTTTTCATCGCAGATGATGTGAGCTTCGCCCTGGCGGTAGAGGTGATGGAGAGCAGCGATGATTAAGCCGAGGATTTGCGCGGTGATCACAGGCAGCGATATGGAGGCGGTTACCAAAGCCGAGGGATTAGCCGACCTCTTTGAAGTGCGCATCGATTTAATCGGCAGCAAATGGCAGCAGGTTGCCGCCGGACTGCGCAAGCCCTGGATCGCCGCTAACCGTAACGCAGCAAACCATGGGAGGCACGAGGGCAGTGAAGAGCACAGGGTCAACAAGCTGCTTGCGGCGCTGCAGATGGGAGCAGACATCATTGATATCGAAATTGAAACCCCGGGACTGGAGGATATCGTCAAGCAGGTCAAGGGTAAGGCTAAATGCCTGCTATCATATCATGACTGGAGCGGCACCAAATCGCCGGAAACCCTGGCAGCGATGGTACAGCGGCAGTTGACCTCCGGGGCGGATATCTGCAAGGTCGTTACCACGGCCACCGGGATCGATGACAACCTCGCGATTATCAGGTTGCCCTCGCTCTTTCCCATGGCCAGCGTGATAGCGCTGGCCATGGGTACCGCCGGGGCGCTCAGCCGAGTGCTCTCCCCCCTGGCCGGCGGCTATCTCACCTATGCCTCCATCGGAAGGGGCAGCGCCTCGGCTCCCGGTCAGCTCAGCGTAGAAGCCATGCGCTCTATTTACAGGACGCTGTCATGAATATAAATCCGGAGATAACCGGTACAACAAAACTGTGCGGAGTGATGGGCGACCCGGTGGAACACAGTGTATCTCCCGCCATGCATAATGCCGCCTTCAGGGCACTCGGGTTAGACTACGCTTACCTCCCCTTTCGCGTCCGCAGGGAAGATCTGCCCGCCGCCCTGCAGGGTATGCGGGCGCTCAACATCCGCGGCTTAAACGTCACCATACCACACAAAGTGGCGATTCTCCCGTTGCTGGATGAGATAGACCCGCTGGCCCGGCAAATAGGCGCGGTGAATGTGCTGCTCAACGACCACGGCCGCCTGTCAGGTTACAACACCGACGCACAGGGTTTCCTGCGCATGTTGACCGGGAACAACGTTGATATGCAGGGAAAGAACGTCGTTGTACTGGGCGCGGGAGGCGCGGCCCGGGCCATCAGTTTCGCGCTGGCCTCCCGCGGAGCGGCACTTACCATCCTGAACCGCACTGCTGCCCCGGCGCAGGCCTGCGCCGCAGATATCTCAAAGACATTCAGCCTGCCCATAAAAGTGCTGGACCTGAACCGTGAAAGCCTGGCCCACACCCTGCAACAGGCCTGCCTGCTGGTCAATGCAACCAGCGTGGGTATGTCGCCACAGGCCGATGCGACACCGGTCGACCATGAGTTGCTGGGGCCGCATATCATCGTCGTGGATATCGTCTATAACCCGCATAAGTCCAGGCTGCTGAAGGAGGCAGAGCAGGCCGGCGCCAGGACCATTAACGGCCTGGAGATGCTCGTCTGGCAGGGCGCGCTGGCCTTCGAGATATGGACCGGCCGGCAGCCACCGCTCAACGTCATGCGCCGGGCGGCCACCGCCGCCCAAAAATGTCATTGCGAGGAGCGTAGCGACGAAGCAATCTATTCACCGCGGGCAGATTGCCGCGCCCTTCGGGCTCGCAATGACGAGGGAAAGGGCGAGGCGAACCTTAATGAAAAGTAATATAGCGCTGATAGGTTTCATGGGCGCCGGCAAATCCGTCACAGGCCGGGCCCTGGCCGCTAAATTAAACATGGAGTTCGTCGACCTTGACTCCCTGATAAGGGAAAAGGCCGCCATGTCCATCGCCGAGATATTCGCCCGTGACGGCGAACCGGCCTTCCGCCGGATGGAGGCTGAGATAGCGGAACAGGCGGCCGCCAAAGAAAAGGCGGTCATCGCCTGCGGGGGCGGCATCGTGTTACAGCCAAATAATATCGACATTATTAAAAAATCTTCGGTCATCGTGTACCTGGCGGCCGAGCCGGCCGTCCTGTTGCGGCGTGCGCTCAACAGCCAAGAAAAACGCCCCTTGCTGGAGGTCGTGGATCCCGCCTCGGCCATCGACGACCTGTTAAAATACCGCAGGCCATTGTATGAAAAGGCCGCAGATATTATTATAGATACGTCTCAATTAGATGTAGCCGGCGTGGTCGGCCGCATACGTGAGGAACTGGTGAAAAATGAGAGCTTTAATCTCGAGAAGCACGCTACTGGGCAGGGCTGAAGCGCCCTCCTCCAAGAGCTACACACTGCGCGGCCTGGTGTGCGCGGCGCTGGCCAACGGTCAAAGTGAAATAGAGCGCCCGCTTTACGCTGATGATACCGAGGCCGGCCGGGACGTGCTGCGTAAGATAGGCGCCGTGATAACGGAGAAGGGCAGCTCCTGGATGGTCAACGGCGGACATCTCCGCCAGCCGGATACCGAATTGTATTGCCGCAACTCGGCTGGCACGCTACGCTTCATGACCGCCGTCTGCTCTTTGGTGCCGGGCATCTGCCACCTTACTGCCGGGCTATCGCTATCCCGCCGGCCCATACTCCCACTGATAACGGCGCTTCGCAAGCTCGGAGTTAATAGCTACTCCGAGAGAGGCGCTGCCCTGGTTTCAGTCGAGGGAGGAAAGCTGCAGGGCGGCTCAACCTACCTGCCCGGGGACGTAAGCTCGCAGCTCGTATCAGCTATACTCTTCATAGCGCCTCTGTCGGAGCAAGGCATTGAGCTTGAATTAACCCCGCCCGTCGAATCAAAACCCTACATAAGCATGACAATCGACTGCATGAAGCAGTTCGGGGTGAAGGTCGAGCATACACCAGATTTCATCAATTACAAAGTCAAGCCCCAGCTATACAGGCCCGCCAAATATCGGGCAGAGGGGGACTGGTCATCGGCCGCCTACCTGCTCTCGCTGGGTGTCGTGGCCGGAGAGGTAGAGGTCTCCAACCTCAGCAGGAGCAGCCACCAGGCCGACCGGCAGATATGGATATTGCTCAACCGGATGGAGGCCGATATACACGCCGGGCACAACTCCGTCAGGGCAAGGAGGTCGGCCCTCAAAGCCATCAAGGCCGATCTCTCCGACTGCATCGACCTGATGCCCACCATGGCGGTGCTGGCAGCGACGGCCAAAGGTGTTACGGAGCTAACCGGTATCAGCAGGGCCAGGCTCAAGGAATCCAACCGTGTCGGGGCTGTTGTGGAAGGTCTGGTAAGGATGGGCATACCCGTCAGGGAGGAAATGGACGCCATGTTTATCACCGGCGGCGGGCGATCACCGTATTGCCATGGCCTTCAGCATCCTGGGCGTAATTGCAGGCAACACTGTCATCGAGGACGCCGAATGCGTCTCCAAGACCTATCCTGAATTTTGGAACGTCCTTAAAAGCCTGGGCGGCGGGGTGGTGCTGGATGGGCAATAGCATCGGAAGCCAGTTCGTTGTCACCAGCTTCGGCGAAAGCCACGGCAAATGTATTGGTGTGGTGGTGGACGGCTGCCCGGCAGGGCTGCCCATCGGTATCGATGAGATACAGGCCGAGGTGGACAGGCGCAAACCGCAGAGCGGCGCCGGCGGCACAGGGCGCAGGGAAGAAGACCGTGTGGAAATACTTTCGGGTATATTGAAGGGCACGTCCACCGGCGCGCCTATCTGCATGCTGGCCTGGAACAAGGATGCCGATTCCAGCGCTTACAGTGAAGTCATCTCCACCCCCAGGCCCGGTCACGCCGACTACACAGCCTTCCTCAAATACGGCAAATACAATGATTTCCGCGGCGGGGGCAGGTTCTCCGGGCGTATAACCGCCGGCTTCGTCATGGCCGGCGCCATCGCCCGCAAACTGCTGGCGCTGTCCGGCATCGAGATAATCGCACATACAGTGCAGATAGGGGATATCAGGGCGGTACCCCACCCTTCAGATATCACCAGGGAAAACGTGGATAAAAGCCCGGTCAGGTGCGCCGACACCGCCGCGGCAGCGAAGATGATAAGGCTGATCAAAGCGCTGCAAAAGGAGGCCGACAGCATCGGCGGCATCGTAGAAGTGCTGGCTTTCAACGTGCCCGGGGGATTGGGCGAGCCCGTTTTCGATACACTGGAAGGGGAGCTGTCCAAAGCCTTCTTCGCCATCCCGGCTGCCCGGGGGGTGGAATTCGGCGCCGGCTGGGGGGCGGCGGCCATGAAAGGCTCGCAGCACAACGACCTCTTCAGGATGAGCGGTAAAAAGATAGTCACGCTGACCAATAACGCGGGTGGCATCTCGGGAGGGTTAAGCAACGGCATGCCCATCGTAGCTCGTGTGGCATTCAAACCAACCGCATCTATCGGCAAAAGCCAGGTAACCGTGGACCTCAAGACGGGCAGGAAGGTGGACCTCTCGGTTAAGGGCAGGCACGATAGCTGCATCGTGCCCAGGGCGGCGCCGGTGGTGGAGGCCATGACTGCAGCGGTGCTGTGCGATTTCGCATTGAGAGCCGGAATCATAGGGAGGATAATTACATGAGCCTTGAAGACCTGAGGGCAAATATCGATGATATCGATGCCCGCATCGTCAGGCTGCTGGCCGAGCGAATGAGCACGGCCCGTAAGATAGGCGCGCTTAAGAGAAAGGGGCTTAAGCAGGTACAGGACAGCACGCGTGAAAAAGAGGTTATTGAACACGTCAGGCAACTGGCGGAAAAAGAGGGCATCAGCCCCGCGGACGTGGAACGCCTCTATCAGGTGGTCATGGCAGCTTCAAAGAGCGTGCAGGGCACAGAGGTAGCCTTCCAGGGACAGGCGGGGGCCTACAGCCAGGAGGTTGCCCTGAGCTTCTTCGGCGCATCGGCGCTGACGCGTCCCTGCGAGACGCTGGACGAGGTCTTCAAGCTGGTACAGGACGGCAACCTGCCTTACGGCATCATACCGGTGGAGAACTCGCAGGAGGGCAGCATCAGCCGTTCCTACGACCTGCTGCTCGATTCCGATGTCATGGTGTGCGGTGAGGCCCAGATACGGGTCTCACACTGCCTGTTAGCCAACCGCGGCACGACGCCCGGCGCTATAAAAAGAGTCTATTCCCATCCGCAGGCGCTGGCCCAGTGCCAGGGCTACCTGAGGAGGCTGGAGTGCGAGCTGATCCCATCCTACGATACGGCCGGCAGCGCCAGGATGATCAGGGATAAGAAACTGATGGACAGCGCGGCCGTGGCCAGCGCGCGGGCCGCTCAA
>JAPLHJ010000127.1 GCA_026389675.1 Chloroflexota bacterium
CATACCACAGCCCAGACAGTTATTTTAATAGGGTCGCCGCGTTTCAGACCGCTTTTCAGCTAATAATAATCATTAAGAGGAGATTGAACATGAAATTCGACAACCTTGCCTGCACAGAGAAGGACGGCATACTGCACGTTAAATTAAACCGCCCTGAGAAAAGAAACGCCATCAGTCCCATGGTATTCTGGGATATTGAGAGGTGCTTCTCGGAAGCCGCCATGCAGCCAAGTATACAGGTTATACTGCTGTCCGGCGAAGGCAAAGGGTTTTCGGCCGGCACCGACCTGACCGCGTTTCAGCCCGGCGGCAGCGCCGTCGATGTCAGGCGGTTCGTCCGCATGGCGCAAAGGGCCTATAACGAGGTGGAACTGGTTGAGAAGGCGGTTATCGCTCTCATCCACGGGTTCTGCCTGGGCATAGGCTGCGAATTGGCCTTGGCCTGCGATCTGAGGCTGTGCTCGCCGGAAACTGTTTTCAATATCCCCGAGGTTGTCATGGGGCTTATACCCGATGACGGCGCCAGCCAGCGGCTGCCGCGTATCGTAGGAGTGGGCCGGGCCAAGGAGCTTATCCTGACCGGTAAGACCATAGACGCGCAAAAGGCCGAGAAATGGGGCATGGTCAATGAGATCGTTAAGCTTGAAGACCTTGAGAAGACGGGGATTGCCTGGGCAAAAGAGATAGCAGCCAACGGCCCGACCGGTGTTGGCCTGGCCAAGCGCAATATAGATATGAGCATGAGCATGAGCATGGCCGACGGCCTGGAATGCGCCGGGATGGCGCAAAGCCTGGCATTCTCCGATCCCAATTTCATCACCAGGATCCAGCAGCGCATCACGGAGAAGATAAAGAAGAAGCCCTGATAAAACGGCAGGCTGTACCTTATGAACGTCATCCTGCATATCTGTTGCGGCGTCTGCGCTGCCGGTGCCGCCGATGTGCTTCTGGCAGAGGGGCACAGGGTCACCGGCTACTTCTATAATCCCAATATCTACCCGGAAGAAGAGTACCGCCTGAGGCTTGAAGTCGCCCGGCGTACCGCGGAAAAGTTAAAATTCGAACTCGCCGCCGGGCCGTATGACGTTGAAAATTGGAATGCGCCAACAGCAGAATTGGGTGGCGAACCCGAGGGAGGGGCGCGCTGTTCCATTTGCTACCGAATACGCTTCGAAAAGACGTTCGGTTTTATGCGGGAAAGGGGGGCCGATGCTTTTACCTCCACCCTGACCATCAGCCCGCATAAACCGGCATCGGAGATCAACCGTATAGGTATGGAGATCGGTGGAGAAAACTTCATGGCACGTGACTTCAAGAAGAAGGACGGGTTTAAAAAGGCGGTGGAGATGGCAAGGAATTGGAAGCTTTACCGGCAGAATTACTGCGGGTGTATTTACAGCCTGCAAGGAGTGCGCAAATGAGCAGATGGCCCAATCATGAAGAAGCCGAAAGTATAATGAACGAGTGGGTATCCAATGTCAACCTGAAAAAGCACGCCTGGGCGGTCGAGGCTGCCCTGCGCGCTTACGCATCCCGCTATGGCGCAGACCCTGAGCAGTGGGGAACAGTTGGCCTTTTACACGATTTCGATTACGAGAGATACCCTGATCTCAAAGACCATCCCTTCAAGGGCGCGGAGTGGTTGAAAAGCCAGGGATATGCGGATGAGTTAGCGGAGGGCGTCCTTGCTCATGCCGATCATACCGGCGTGCTCAGGGACACAGACCTGAAAAAGGCTATTTACGCCGTGGACGAACTCACCGGCCTGGTGGTAGCGGTAGCGTTAACCCGCCCCACTAAAAAGCTGGCGGACGTCACTGTCGAGGCCGTGATGAAGAAATGGAAAGCGAAGTCTTTCGCCGCCGGGGTGAACCGCCAGGAAATTGAGAAAGGCGCGGAAGAGTTGGGCATACCGCTTAAAGAGCATGTGGATATCGTTTTAACAGCCATGCAGGGGATCAGCGATAATCTGGGGCTTTAAAATGGAAACCCAATCTCCGGTAGCTGTACTTATATCAGTTCTAACTCAAAAGGTGGTACACTTAGGTAGGTCAGGTTATGGATAGAAGAAAGACACTCATTAATGAATACAAGCAGGGGAAAATCATTGGCGGAATATACAGAGTAACGAATACACGCAATGGGATGTATTTGCTGGACCATGCCACTAACCTTCAATCGAAGCAAAACAGCTTCAATTTCATGGTCTCTTCCGGTTCTTGTTTAGACTACAGACTGAAAGAGGATTTGACAGCGTTTGGAGACAAGGCGTTTATCTTTGAGATACTTGAGGCACTCGAGAAAAAGAAAGAGCAGACCCGGGATGAGTTCGTAGATGATTTGAAAATGCTCGAGCAACTGTGGAGTGAAAAATTAGATTCATCAACGAGATACTGAGCCTTGGCAATCGCTATCAAATTCTTAGTTTCGCCCCTTTTACCTACCCCAATATTTATACCACAGGACTACCTGTTCAACAATAGATTGCAAACCGTAGTCTTTAGTAGTTTAGACAGCCCGTGACAGCCGTTGCTACGTAACGCGGATTGTTTGACAGGTAAGGGTGCGCTCAATGCCCTCAACCTTGTGAAGATGTCCGGTGATAAGCTTGCCAAGGGAGTCAACGGAGTCGCCTTCTACTTCTGCGATGATATCATAGGGTCCCATTACAGCATCCACAGATTTGACACCGTCGAGCTTCTTAAGTTCGTTGAGTACTTTTTTAGCCTGGCCTACTGACGTGGTGACGAGTACAAAAGCTTTGGCTACCATAGTATCACCCCCATATTTTCAGACTTTAGCTCACATCGTTAGCTTTGCTCGTTACTATTGCCTCAAATTCCATGCGCCCTCTTCACTTTCACGAATATGTCTTATGCTCGTATTAAAATTATACGCCTTTCGTGGGACGTATACACTAAGCCAGATTGTGATTCGGCACACTGATCATCGTATTATTAAGCTAATTAGCGCCGGCTGAACTTTTATTCTATTACATTTCGTGTGATTTTACATAAATTTTCTTCAAACTTAAATATTTCTTAATAATTTAATCGTATAATAGACATATAATAAAGTAGAATCAGCTAAAAAGGAGATGCACAATATGCAAAAACCATGGATGCCGGTTGTTGCTGGACTTCTGGATATAGTATCGGGCGCTTTGGGCATAATCGCCGGTTTATTTATGTCCCTGCGCGTACTCGGCCTAAGAGCGGCCCATGCTGCTGCCGGGGTCGCTCCCGGGGTCGCCCCCAGGGTAGGCCCGCATGCAGGAAATTTTCCTCAAATGCCGCACCTGTTTTTCCCCGGCATGGGTATAGCGTTTGGCATAGCGCTGTTAGTCATCGGCGTGCTGGCGATAGTCGGCGGTGTTTACGCCTTGAGATTAAAGGCCTGGGGTTTGGCGCTCGCCGGCTCCATTGGCGCTGTGATAACCGGACCTGTCATAGGTCTACTGGCATTGATATTCACGGTGCTGGGCCACGAGGATTTCCGGAAGCCGTAAAATCCTATATAACCGCCCTGTTGCCTGAAAGGTTTTATCCCCCGGGCGCACCTGAACCTGAAGGAACGCCCCTACGAGAGCTGAGGTAGCTTGAGTAGGGAATAGGCCAGTCTAAAGCTCAGCGCTGCTTTTTATCCCGGTGAGCAATAAACCGCTGGATAGACCGGTCATAGGTGCGTTCGATCTCGGCCGGGAAATAGCACGCAGGCAGTTCGCCGGATTCCCTGTGGTACCTTATGCATTCACAACACAGGCCCTTGCGCGAGCACGGCTCATAAGTGCAATTGCATCCCGCCCTGTTTTCACCCGTTTTACATTCTCTCATCTCGATTTGCCTATCTTTATTCGCTAATCCAGGTTCTGTATCTGTAAAAGCGGCTTCGGCTGCACGTCGAACTTTATGCCGGCCTCTTTGAAAAGGTCTAAAAAGCCGTCGTCCGCATATTTGCCGAAGGTTATGAAGCGCTTGATGCGCGCGTTGGCCAGCATCTTGGCGCAGAGTATGCAGGGAGAGTGAGTGCAATATATTGCGGCGCCCTCCAGGCTTACGCCATGAAGGGAAGCCTGGATGATGGCATTCTGTTCGGCGTGGATACCCCGGCAGATCTCGTGCCGGGTGCCCGACGGAATATTCAGTTCGTCTCTCAGGCAGCCAAGCTCAAGGCAGTCCCTGACCCCGGCAGCAGCGCCGTTATAGCCGGTCGACAAAATATGTTTATTCTTGACGGCTACGGCACCCACATGATGCCGCCGGCAGGTCGCCCGCTCCGCCACCACCGAGGCGATTTTGAGGAAGTACTCGTCCAGCGACGGCCTTTTTATCTCTTTCACTTCAATACCTTTATTATATTATTGGCCTGTTCGAGCAGCGAGTCCAGCGACGTAGAGTTATTGATAGTGAAATCGGCCATGGCTATCGGCCCACCCTTATTGACATTTTCGATTTCCGCGCAATCGCGCGCCGAGGCCTCGCCCGCGGTCAACGGCCTCACCGTTCGGCTGCTTAACCTTGCATGGCGCAGTGCCGGCGGAGACCACACGGCCACTAGCTTCAAACCTCGGCCCAGCTTATCTTTGAGAAATTTATATTCTTCCCATGAGTACAACCCGTCAATCACCACGTTTGATCTTTTCAAGGCGGACTCGATGCGGGGCAAATTGAGGATAGCATAGGCGGCCATGCCGTGTTGCCTCCTTAGTTCCTCCCTGGCCGTCCTCTCATTTTCTTCCGACAATTTCAGTCCGCGCTTTTTTACTTCCTCATCGGTGATATCGCCGAACCTGACCTTGTAATAGCCGCCGGATTCAAAGACCCGGGCAACCTCGGATTTACCCGAGCCCGGCATACCTACGAGCGCTATTACATTCATCCGCGTTTCAAGCTTTACCTACGATTTAATTCCAGGTGCACAATTATAGAGAATTGAGGCTTCTCCTGGCAAAGGACAAATCAGGGTTTAATCTCAATTTCCCTGCAGTAAAAGGATGCCATTTTTTACCTTTGATTCGCCTTCAATGCCGGGATAGGGAACTTTTTACGACAATCGCCTGTATAATTTTTACGATATTTTACAGGATTTTTACGATCACTTTGGTGGTTTTTGAGGTTTTATAGCTGTTTGAATCTGCCCGCCCACTTGACAAGCTTAAAACAATGGTCTATTCTAAATTCAAATACATAGGAGGTATATTAATGGAAGCTTATTGTATGAAATGCAGGGCCAAGAGGGAAATGAAAAATGCCAAGGCCATTAAGATGAAGAATGGCAAACCGGCAACCCAGGGCGTCTGCGCAAAATGCGGCACCAAGATGTTCCGCATCGGCAAAGCATAGAAATCGTTTAAGCTGACATTGGGGAAGCAAAGGCAGCTTTTTGAAGCTGCCTTTGCTTCGTTTGTTTTTTGTCCTCATTGTTGCCCGCGCTCATGATCTGAGATAATGCCTTTTTTCACATAAGCTGCATGCACCAGGCCTTTCTCTGAAGTAAATTTCCAGGCAAAGACGCCTGCGCCCGCCAGGCACAGCATGCCGCCGATGAGTAACGTCGGGGGAGCGCCGACCGTGCTGGCGAGCGCACCGTATATCAAGCTGCCAAAGGGCGCCAATCCCATAAACGCCATCACATAGAAGCTCATGACGCGCCCGCGTTTA
>JAPLHJ010000089.1 GCA_026389675.1 Chloroflexota bacterium
ATAGGCCCGCGGCCGGATATACTCGACCTTTTCGGAAATAAGGCCGAAGCACGTTCACTGGCGGCCCGCTGCAAGGTCCCGTTGCTACCGGGCACCCCGGGTGCAACCAGCCTTGAAGAGGCCCGTGACTTCTTTAAATCGCTGGGACCGGGCGCAGAGGTCATGATCAAGGCAGTGATGGGCGGAGGCGGACGCGGGATAAGGTCTGTCAATAAGTTGTCCGAACTCGACGAGGCTTTTACACGCTGCCAATCGGAAGCAGCCGCCGCTTTCGGCGCTGCAGACGTCTACGTTGAAAAGATGCTGAGAAAACCGCGGCATATCGAGGTGCAGGTAGTAGGTGACGGCCACAACGTTATCCACCTTGGCGAAAGGGATTGCACATTGCAGCGGCGCAACCAGAAGCTGATAGAGGTGGCTCCCTGTCCGACCCTCTCTGCAAAGCTGCGCGATAGCATCACCGCCGCTGCCTTACGCCTGGCTAAGGAAACACACTATTTAAGCCTCGGTACTTTCGAGTTCCTGGTTGAGGATTCACGGGGTAAAGATCCTGTGTTTGCTTTTATGGAAGTCAACCCCCGGCTGCAGGTTGAGCATACGGTGACCGAGGAGGTAACCGGGGTTGACCTGGTCAGCACTCAAATTGAAATAGCCGCAGGCAAAACCCTGGCGGAGCTTGGACTGACAGGCAATGCCCCACATCCACGCTGCTATGCCGTGCAGATGCGCATCAACCTGGAGACTATGGACACTGCCGGAAAGTCTATTGCCCAAAGTGGCACACTGACTGTTTATGAAGCTCCCTCCGGCCCAGGCACCAGGGTAGATGGCTACGGATACAGCGGGTATACCACCAATCCGGCCTTCGACTCGTTGCTGGCCAAGCTGGTCATCACCTCAAAATCACCGGACTATGCTGCCGCNNCGGGCGCTGCGGGAATTCCGCGTTGAGGGAGTTCAGACCAACATCCCCTTCCTGCTCAACGTTTTAGGCAGGCCCGAGGTAGCAGCCAACGATATTTACACCGGTTTCATCGAGGAACATGCCGCCCGGCTGGCTGTAGTCCCGGAAGCTGACCGTGCCAGCTTTTTTGGATCAGGTACCTCCGATAAAAATACCACGACGGCTAAATTGGCTACGGGGCCGGCCGGCACCGTGGCGGTCACCACGCCTATGCAGGGTTGCATAGTGGACATAGAAGTCATCGAGGGCGACGCGGTAGTGGCAGGGCAAAAGCTGGTCGTGCTGGAATCGATGAAGATGGAGCATGTCATCACTGCGGACCGTAGCGGCTATGTGCGCGCGATTTGCGTGGCGCTTAATGATACTGTAAACAGTGGCACACCCCTCATGTTTCTCGAAGAAGCGGAGGTATCGGCCGGCTTAAAGGCAAAGGAAGCGGATATCGATCTCAATGTTATGCGGCCAGACCTGGCCGGGGTGATAGAACGCCATGCCTTTATCCTCGATGAAAACCGTCCCCAGGCCGTTGCTAAAAGGCGCAGGAAGGACCGGCGCACCGCCCGCGAGAACGTGAATGACCTTTGCGACGCGGGCAGCTTCATTGAGTACGGCCCACTAGCCGTCGCGGCGCAGCGCAGCAGGCGCTCCCTGGATGACCTGATCAAGAATACACCGGCGGACGGGCTGATCGCCGGCATCGGCACGGTC
>JAPLHJ010000013.1 GCA_026389675.1 Chloroflexota bacterium
CAGCCAAAAATCACCGGCCTGCAATACGATGCGATGACCCTCTTTCTTCTCCATGGCCAATGTGAAGAGCACCTTGAGCACCGGCGGGAGATAGTCCTTGATACTTGTGGCGATTACCAGCTTAACCTTGGTACGCGGTTGCAGTTTCTTAAACTGGTTGTAAAACATGGTCATAACAACCACCGTTTCTGCGCCGCAGTCGTTGAGCGCATGCTCCATTTCCGCCTCAGTGTACATCGGGTTCATATGCACCAGGATAGCGCCGACCTTCCAGGCGCCCCAACGGCAAATGATAGCCTGCGGTATATTCGGCATGATCAGCGCCACGCGGTCGCCCTTCTTTACACCTTTGGCTGCCAGCGCCGCGGCGCACTCATCGCTCAACTTCTGGATCTCGGCATAGGACATCTTCCTCTTCTTGAAAAGCACCATGGGGTAATCGGGGTGCTCCTTGACAGCCTCATCAACGTAGTCTACCAGGGTCTTCTGCGGATAGGGCTCCAGGGTCTTGGGAACGCCTTTGTCATAGTTATTTAACCACCTTTTGTCAGACAAGTTAAAACCTCCTAATGATTTGATTTTATCGTCAAGCATTATACGCCTAACTAACCCATTGGCTCACGGTTTGGCAGCCGCCTTTTGCTTAGCCAGCTCTTCCTCTACAAGCACCCGTTTCAATATTTTACCCACCAGGGTCTTGGGTAATTCCGCCCTGAATTCAACATGCTTGGGCACCTTGTAGGCCGTCAGCTTCTCTCTGCAATGCAACTGAATTTCCTCGGCGGTAGCCGTTTCCCCCTGGCGCAGCACCACCCAGGCCTTGACTGCCTCGACCTGGTATGGATCAGGTATTCCTGCCACTCCAACCTCGGAAACCTTGGGATGCATGCTTATTACCTCTTCAACTTCCCTCGGCCAGACCTGGAAGCCACCGGGCTTGATCAGCTCCTTTTTACGTGAGGTGATAAACAGGCAACCCTCATCATTCAGGTAGCCGACATCCCCCGTATGCAGCCAGCCATTGCGTATCATATCAGCGGTCGCCTCCGGCCTGTTCCAGTAGCCCTGCATCATCTGCGGGCACTGCGCGATTATCTCGCCCTCCTGGCCGGCAAGCATATCCTTTTCACCGGTTTCAACATCAACGATACGCAGTATAACATCAGGCAGGGGCACCCCGGCCGAACCCGGGGTCCATTTACCCTCCACCGGTCCCAGCGTAATGGCAGCGGTAACCTCGGTCATGCCGTACCCCTCAATCAGCTTACCACCGGTCAGTTCTTCAAAGCGCCGCTTGGTTTCGGGCAGCAAAGGCGCCGCCGAGGCCACGCAAAGCTTCATGGATTTAAAATCGACTTTGCCGGCCTTTACCGCCGGGTGCTCCAGCAGCGCAATAAAAAGCGTCGGCACGGCCGGGAAGTAAGCCGGCCTGACGGTCTTGATTGTCTTTACCAGGTCATCACGGTCGCGCGGGTTGGGCACCACCGCCAGCGGGTTGTGCCCCATGATAGAAGTGCCCATCACGCCGGCGAAGCCATAAACATGGAAGAGTGGCATGATCATCATCACCACATCATCCCACTCGGTCAACACACTATCGTTCCACACTTTGAGCTGCCAGGCCTCGGCTATCAGGCATTTATGCGTGAGAATAACGCCCTTGGGCACGCCCGTTGTGCCGCCGCTGAAAAGCAGCAGCGCCACATCGTCCGGCAACGACTTGTTGGCAGGCGCGGCATGCCGGGCATGCTTGAGCATAAGGTCGGCTAAGTAAACATCATTTTGTATAAGCTTGATGCGGTGACCTTCTTTTTTCTCCTTTAGCAATGTGAACATAAAGGCCAGGAAGGACGGCAGGTATTCCTTGATATTGACAGCTATCACCAGGCGCAGACTGGTGCGCTCCTGTATCTTCTTCACCGTGGCATAGAAAGGTGTCAGCACCACCGCCACCTCCGCGCCACATTCTTTCAACACATGCTCCAGCTCATACTCAGTGTACACGGGGTTGAGCGGCACGGGGATGGCTCCCGCTTTCCAGGCGCCGAACGACGCGATGAAACCCTGGGGGCAATTGGGCAGGAGGATGGCTACGCGGTCTCCTTTCTTCACACCGTTAGCCTGCAGAGCTGCCGCGAATACATTAAATAGCTTGACCATTTCACCATAAGTCACTGTATTTCCCTTGAAGAACAGGAAGGGATGGCCGGGCTTTTGCTTTGCGGCATCTTCCACGACGTCTAAAAATGTCACTGCAGGATACGGTTCCAGGGTATGCGGAACCCCTTTATCGTAGCTCTTAAACCACGGGTAATCGATCGCCATTATTCGGCCTCCCTGTATATTTTATTATCATCAGAAATAGATATCAGATTAATACCACCTTCAGCTAATCGCCGCTTACTTCTTATCGCCCGTATCCCCGGCCTTTTCCTCATCAAGTAAAACGCGCCTGAGTATTTTGCCTATCTGCGTTTTGGGCAACGCGTCGCGGAACCCTATCCGGCGCGGTACCTTGTAGGCCGCCAGCTTGGCCTTGCAGGCGCTGCAGGTCATGCCTGCGTTTAAGACTACCCAGGCCTTTACGGATTCGCCCTGATACTGGTCGGGTACGCCGGCCACGCCTGCCTCCATGACAGCAGGATGCTCATGTAAAACTTCCTCGATCTCGCGCGGCCAGACCTGGAACCCGCTGGTCTTGATGATCTCCTTCTTGCGGCTGTGCAGGAAGAGGTTTCCGTCTTCGTCCAAATAACCGATATCGCCTGAATACAGCCAGCCGTCCCGCAGCATGTCCGCAGTCTCCTGAGGCTGGTTCCAGTATTCCTTCATCAGGTTGGGCGCCTGGAAGCATATCTCGCCAAGCTGACCGGGCTTCATGCTGCCCCGGCCGGTCTCGGCATCGGCAATCCTTATCACCACATCCGGCAGCGGCATGCCGACCGAGCCTTCCTTGTTGGCACCAATTACGGGGTTGACCGTAGCAGCCTGCATGCACTCGGTCATGGTGTAACCTTCCAGCAGCCTTCCGCCAGTCATATTTTCAAAGCGTTTCTTGGTCTCCGCCATCAGCGGGGCAGCGCCCACGATGCAGAGCTTCATGCTCTCCAGCGTGACTTTGCCCGATATCACCAGGGGGTGGTTCATAATGCCGATGTAGAAAGTCGGCACGCCCGGCATGAAAGTCGGCTTATATTTCTTGATGCTCTGGACCACGTCCGTGAGGTCGCGCGGGTTGGGGATGATGACACATGAGGAGTGGTTAACCATGGCTGTGCCCATGGCGCCCACGCAGCCAAATACATGGAAAAGCGGCATGGTCAGCGCCACTTTATCCTCCCATTGCTCAAGCACCGGGCTCAGCCAGGCACATATCTGCATAGCCGTTATAACCAGCGCCTGGTGAGTCCCCACAGCTCCTTTAGGCGTCCCTGTCGTTCCCCCGCTGAAGAGGATGACTGCCGGGTCTGAGGGTTTCACCTCAATGGCCGGCCGCCTGGCGTTCCTGTACTTCTTAAGTACATCCTGGAACCACGCGTCTCCCTGTTTAAGGCCGATGCGGTAGCCCTCCTTTTTCTCCCTGACCAGCGTGAAAAGCAAGCGCAGGGGCTGAGGCAGGTATTCCTTGATATTGGTGGCAATAACAAATTTGACCCTGGTCTTATCCTGGATATTCTTAACGGCGTTATAGAATGGGTTGAGGACGATCACCGCCCGGGCATCGACCTCATTCAAAGCGTGCTCGATCTCATGTTCAGTGTAAAGCGGGTTGACCGGGACGGCTATGGCGCCCGTTTTCCAGATTGCCTGGAAACCAAGTATCATCTGGGGACAATTGGGCAAAAGCATAGCCACACGTTCGCCTTTCTGCACGCCCATGGCAACCAGCGCAGTGGCCAGCGCATTGCTCTGGCGGATAAAGTCCGCATATAGCACTTTGGAACCCTTGAAATACAACATGGCGCGGTAGGGTTTAGCTCTGGCGGATTCATCGACGATCTCGATCATCGTCTTTTGCGGGTAAGGTTGAAGCGTCGGGGGCACGCCCTTGTCGTAATTCTTCAACCACGGATAATGGTCCGTCATTAGTCTGCTTCAGCCTGCTCAGGCAACACGGTATTGCGCCCGATTTTTGGGTATTTCAATCGTTGATTGATTGGTCAAATTGTATCACAGTGACTCGTAAAGTCAAGTTACCCTGCCACCGCGGTCACAGCTTCATTTTATTCGTAAATCACCCTGCCCCGTCAGAGCCTGCCGCCGCAGTTGCCCGCAGGCAGCCTCAATCCCCTCCCCACGCTGCTCCCGCTGGGTCACAGTGATGCCGGCCTCTTCCAGCACGCGGCGGAAGTTAGTCACGCGAAACGTTTCAGGCGGATAGAAACCGCTGCCCTTGACACTGTTAAACGGTATGAGGTTTACGTGGCAGTTCAACCCCTGCAACAGCAAGGCCAGCTTGGCGGCATCGGCCTGCCCATCGTTGACCCCTTTCAACAAACAGTATTCGAAAGTTACGCGCCGCCCTGTTTCCCTGAAATAGTGTTTACAGGCATCGGCTATCTCCTGGAGCGTGTAGCGCGTCATGCCGGGCACCAGCTTCCTGCGCAGGGCATCGTCGGCCGCGTGCAACGAGACTGCCAGTGTCAACTGCAGGTCCTCGCCAGCCAGCCTGTAAATGCCAGGCACATAGCCGATGGTGCTCACGGTGATATTGCGCATGCCGATAGCTAACTCGCCGTTGATCAGGTGCACTGCTGCCAGCGTCGCGTCATAATTGAGGAGCGGCTCGCCCATGCCCATAAAGACCACGTGGCTGACCCTGCCGTCAGCCGCCAGCAGCTTCTCTTTTATAGCAGCCTCACCGACAGTCAGCACCTGGTCAACTATTTCCCCCGCAGACAGGTTGCGCTTAAACCCGCCCGCACCGGTTGCACAGAAAGCGCAGCCGATGGGACAGCCTACCTGGGTAGATACGCAGCAGGAGAAGCGGCCTGCATAGGGCACCCCGTAGGCGGGCTGCAAAAGCAGCTTGAAGGTGCCGTCCTTTGACTTGCTGATCTTTTTTACCAGGGAGCGGCCTACCTGATAGCCCTCTTCCAGCTTCGCCTTTAAGGCAACAGGCAAAGTGGCCATCCCGCTTATCTCGCGGCGACCCTGCCGGTATAGCCAGTCGGAGACCTGCTTCCCTCGGAACTCCTTCTCGCCCAGTTCTTTAGCCAGCAGCTTCAGTTCAGCCGTGGACAGGCCCAAAAGTAAATTTTTCATCTTAACAAACCGAATTCAATTATGTGTTACCGGTTACCGCATTGCAAGCTCTAACAAAACTGCCTATCTGTTTTCCACCAAATATAGCTTTAATAAACAGTATATAAAATGTCTTCCGTTTTCGCGCAACGCAACCTTTCAGGTCACACTGATAGCTTTAAAACAATATCCGGAATAGAATATATCCCAATCATACATGTTACTGATTATTGGCGAATGCAAACAAGCGGTCACCAGTTATCCATTGTTATTTAGCGGAAAATCATTATAATGGAACGCGAAAACCGATGAGTAAATTAATTCGTATATTGCCCGCGATTTTTGTCGTATTGATTACACTTTCCATTATTTTGCCTGCACCGGCAACAGGTGTTTTTCGTGACATCCAGGACGGGCATCGATATATATATAGCAGCATTCATCAACCTGTCGTGCAGCAACTGGTGGACACGGTAAACGCAGACCTGTTGTTCCATGCCGAATTCGACGCCGCTCTCCTGGACCAGGCGTCAACTTCCTACTGGTACGGCAAAACCTTAGACGATATGTACACTTTCCTGGACGAGTGGGTAGTGTTTACGCCGCACATAGATGATGCCAGGTTGTACATGGACCGTTTCTATGAATTTGCGGGCGCGGGCAAGGGCCAAAAACTGGCATCTAAAGACCCGCTGCGAGGATGGTTGTACAATTATATGATAGCCGTGGGCGAGTTCATGGATAGCCCTGCATCAGCCGCTGCAGTTCCCTGGTGGACCGGTGACGCGCGCATAAACATGACCGATTATGTTGTGCCGCCCGGCGGTTACCAGAGTTTCAACGAGTTTTTCACACGCAGTATCCGACCGGGCGCAAGGCCGATTGATTCACCGGGCGATCCTGCCGTTTTTACCTCCCCGGCCGACAGTTCCCTCATGAAAATTGCCGACAGTTTGACGTCGGTGACCACAATCGGTGTGAAAGGCCAGAACCTGAATATCAGGGAAATGCTGGGAAATGACCCACTGGCAGATGATTTCATCAACGGCAAGGCAATTTTATGCATGCTAAATACCACCGATTATCACTGGTATCATGCCCCGGTACCGGGCAGGATCGTATCTCAGCACCAGCTTGGCGGACTTTATTACGGGATGGACGGTGGCTGGGTGGAATACTTCTTTCAGCACCGGCGCGGTTACTTCATCTTCGATACTGAAAAATTCGGGCGCGTAGCTATGGTGTGCGTGGGGATGTTCACCATCAGTTCAGTCAACTTCTTCACCCATGAAGGCCAAATGGTTAATAAGGGTGATATCCTGGGCAACTTCGCTTACGGCGGTTCAGCGGTTATCCTGCTTTTTCAGCCGGGCAGGGTGTCGTTCACGGTTCCCCTGGAGGGGAGGCCTGTCCATGTCAACATGGGACAGAAGATTGCAATGGCGGTGCCGCCTGTGCTGCCTATAATGCCCGTGCTTCCGGTGCAGCCGGTGCAGGCAGCTACGGTCAACACAGGCATAAGCACAAGGCTGCCTTCATCATCTGCCTCTGTCGCCGTTCCGCCTCCTCAAGCCCCGGTGGCCCTATCTAATATCTATGTTCAGAGCGCTTCTCTATCCGCATCAAAAGTATCTCCAGGGACACCTGTAACAGTGACCGCCAATGTTGCCAATAGTGGAATAGCTAACGGGTCAACCAATCTAAAGCTATATGTCAACGGCGAGGAGGATTCCAGCCAGGGCGTCACGGTGGAAAGCGGCGGCAGCCGGCCGGTTTACTTCACAGTAAACAGGAGCCAGCCGGGAACTTATGCTGTTTACATCGGCGGCACCCAGGCCGGCAGCTTCATGGTTGGGGATGTGGTTAACCCCAACGTCATCCTCTATATCAGCCTATCCCTGATATTCCTTGCCTTTGTATTCGGAATGATCAAGGTTGTAAGGCGCTACTCACATTATTGAGAAGATTTGCGGGTTATACATTTTACGATCGGTTTGACCACATTATTCATTAGGAGTAGCATGAAATTGAGGGTAATAAACCAGACTAACCCTCGCGGAGGTGGTTAATGGTCAAAAAACAGGCCATGTTAGTTGAATGGCACTTTCCTTGGTCACGCTCTCACCTGCGCGAGGAGCAGAGGTAAGCTCCCCTGGTGCAGACATTGAGAGCAGGTAAAACTCCCGAGCTCTCCGGTACGTAGCAAAAGAGCTGCGGAATAAAGGGCAAAGCAGATAAATCAGGCTTACCTGGATGGGAGAGTAGGGAGGAAAATGGATCCGAAAGATCTAAGGGGCTTCGCGCTACGAAGCCCCTTTATTTATTCAGATTTCGCCGCCATCTAATACCCGGCGGTGGCGTCCAATCCTTTAGCTTTGAATATCCCGATTATCCCGCTCAGGCGCTCTTCAGATAGAGGCATGCGTCCGCTCAACTGGTAGGCCCTGCCCAGCGACTGGTACTTGGCCCTGCCCCACTCGTGGTAGCCCAGCAGCGATACTTTCTCGGCCTTCATGCCCTGCAGCCTTCCGGCCAATTCCTGCATATAACGGTCACTGTCGTTGTAGCCGGGGATGACAGGCACTCTTATCCAGATCCTGGCCATGTTAGCCGCCATTAACTTTTCCAAATTGGAGAGGATAAGCTTATTATCGGTTCCGGTGCCGTCGCGGTGCTCCTCACTGTCGATATGCTTTACATCAAAAAGCACCAGGTCTGTATATGCCAGCGCTTTCTCCAGTGTTTCCCAGGGTACCTGTCCGCAGGTGTCAAGGGCGGTGTTGAAACCGCGGTCTTTGAGATTGCGGAGCAACTGCAGGGCAAAATCGGCCTGAAGCAAAGGTTCCCCGCCTGATAGTGTGACGCCTCCTCCCGAGTTGCGATAGAAGAGATCGTCCTTTGAGCATTCCTCAATCACTTCATCCACGGTCATCTGCCTGCCGGCCAACTCAAGTACGTCCTCCCAGCAGGCTTCGATGCATTTAAGGCAGAGGTCACATTTAACCCTGTCTAAACGCAGGCCGCTGGCAGCTAAAGATAGCGCGCCCGGAGCACAGACCTTGATGCAGCGGCCGCAGCCATTGCAGCGGGTTTCCCTGACCATCAACTCCGCAAAGGTAGACGAGAGGCGAACAAGAATGACGAACGGCGACGCCGGCTTGAAAAAGACCGTGCTCCTGATGCCGGGCCCGTCATGTATGCTGTAGCGCTGGATATTGAAGACCACGCCTTTATTACCGGCGCTGCCCTTCTCCCCGCTGCCTGCAGACTCTCTGGAGTCTAAAAGCACTGCGGCGTCCTGGCTATTATCGAGTCCTGGATATTGCGGTCCAGGTCGATAAAGTAGGCAGCGAAGCCGGCCACCCTGACCATCAGCGTGGGGTACTTTTCAGGATGCTCCTGCGCATCCTCCAGCGTCTCCCTGTTTACAGTGGAGAACTGAATATGGTGTATGCCCATATCGGCGAACGTCTTAAGGTACTGTGCGAAGACCCCGGCGTTATGCCCCACCAAAAACTGCGGCATGAAGCTCTGGTTGAAGAGGTGGTTCCAGCTTACCAACGGGTCCACCTTGGCCACGGAGCGCAGCACTGCGGTCGGGCCCTTCTTGTCGCGCCCGGCCATGGGCGAGATAGTCCCGTCGTTGAAGGGGTCGCCCAGCATACGGCCGTCTGCGGTCGCGCCGCAGACCCTGCCAAAGCTCCACCAGGCAGTCGCAGCCGTTCCGTCAACATGCACCGAGGTGCCCCAGTTGGTCTTGCATTTAGCGGTCTCCTCCTCGATGCGTCGAGCCACGTCGCGCGAGGTCAGGTCGGCATAATCGTCATCATTGCCGAACTTGGGAGCTCGCAAGCACATCTGCCTTATCTCCTCGAAACCTTTCCAGTTGTTTTTGAGCGCGTCCACGAGTTGCTTCATGGTGACCTTTTTATCGTCGAAAACCACCTTCTTGACCGCGGTCAGCGAGTCCGCCACGGTATTAAGGCCGAAAAGCGTCACATCACGGTAATCGGGCATATAGTTCCAGTCGCGTACGTCCTGCACCCTGCCGATGCAGTCATCGATGACCGAGGACAGGAAGGGACGAGGCGCCCACTCTTTATAGAGAGCGTCGGCGATGTTGGCGATGCGCACCAGCCGATGTATGACCAGCCGATAGTTCTCCATGGTGGCATCGAAAAGTTCATCCATCGAGATAATCTTTTCGGGATCAAGCACCTTATTGCCGGCCTTTTTGTAGATAGCCAGCGGGTCGATGCCCAGCGCCTGGTTGAGGCAGAGGGGAGCGGGCACGCCGCTGGCCCAGGCGGAGATATGGCTGAAGTTCTTGCCGGGTATGGTGGGCACCATGCAGTTATTGATGGAGTAATTGCGTGCGTCCTCGAGCGGAGTGCCCAGGTTAACCAGCCTTAGCACCACGACCTTGTCATTAAATATGGCCGGCTGCGGCATGCCTGACGCCAGGCATTCAATGGCCTTATCCACCAGCTTCGGGGGTATGCCATCATGCCAGCGCAGGGCCAGTGGCGGGACGATGGCGCGCACGGTCATGGTAGCATCGAGTATGATAAAGCTCATCTCGTTGGTTACATCACTGCCTTTGGAATCAACGCCTCCGATCGTCACGGTCTGGAAACCCAGCGCGCCCCCGCCAAAGCCAGACCAGATAGGCGCGTGCAGGAAGCCTGTCTCCTGGAATTTCACAAAAAGGAACTCCACCAGTTCCTGGGCGGATTCGCGGGTAATTTTGCCGGCGGCCAAATCCTTCTCGTAGAAGGGGTTGAAGACAACATCGAATCTTATGCCGGAGCCTACCTGCGGCATCTCCAGGAAATTCACCACCAGATGGATGAACCAGTATGACTGGATCGCCTCGTGCAGTGTACGCGCGGGTTCCTCGGGCACGCGGTCGCAGACATCGGCAATATTCTCGAGTTCCACCTTACGCAGAACTTCTTTCTCGGATTTGGCCAGGCTGCGCGCCAGGGCCGCATACCGCTTGGACCACCTGCTGACGGCCTCCAGCGTGATGATAGCGCCCTGAAGGAAATCCTTCTTTTTTACAAAATCAATGCCGTTGACAGTCTCCGCCATATATTCTTCATCGAGCTTCTTGAGGCGCTCCCTGGCTTCCTCCAGGACGCCTTTCAGCCCGATAGACAGTATCTTATCGTAGTTGGGCGTGGCCGACTCCCAATTGAATATCCAGAATTGCTCGGCAAGCTCCTTTGTCAGGTACTTCTTGGCCATGTGGTGAATGGAGCGGTCGCCCCAGTAGTCACCTATCTCCTTGAGCTCTTTCCTGCCCTCGTCGGTGAGCATGCTGGCGTAAACTTGGCCGGGGGCGGTCTCCCTGGCAATCCACTTCCAGGCCAGCTCGGGGTAGAAAGGCACTGAATCGCTGTTGGAAGCGTAGTTTCCCACGATCATCTCGTCCGGCCGGATATAAATTGTCATGTTATCGAGCAGGTACGCCAGCGCCCGGGCGCGGCGCAGCTCTATAGGCTGCCCCTCGGTCTGTTTGTAGGATTGGGTTACCAACCTGGCACGTTCCAGGTCGAGCGACCAGATGAAGCCAGGCCTGGTTGCCCTGGCATCAGCACTGAGCGCCTCGAGTGCCACCTGCTGCGCCTTGATAGGCGTCTTCACCATTAACTCCTGCGTTCTGGTTGTCATATTCAGCCTCCTAAATTAGACCTCTATCATTAACTTTATCACACCCTGATGGACAGGTCATCCAGAGGGTAGCTCATGCAGGGATGGATATAGCCGAATTTTTGGTCGGCCTGACGGTAATGCACGCGGGCCGGGGCAAAGACCCTACCTGATATCAACCTGGTGCGGCAGGCCGTGCATTCTCCCGACCGGCATACGGCGGGGACCACGATGCCGGCACGTTCAAGCGAGTTCATCAGCGGCTCACCGGCCTTCGCCTTGACCTTCTTCCCACTCCTCACCTCGGTGACCACGAACTCCTTTGAGGCCTGTATACCACCCGGCCAGGCCGGCTCTTTGGTAACATCCTGAGGCGGACCGTAGGCCTCCTTTTTACTGCGCCTGGCCGGTACGCCCAGCTTGACCAGCGCCGCTCCGCAAAGCTCGTACATCAGGGCCGGTCCACAGGTAAACACCGTCTTGCCCGTGAGATCTCCCGCCAGCGAGGAGATGACCCTGTCATCAAGGAAGCCTGTGGCTCCTTTCCAGCCGGACGTAGGCTCACTGATCACATAATCAACTTTTATATTCTTGTGCTTGCCTGCAAGCTGCTGTAATTCTTTGTCGAAGATTATGTCGTCCGGCTTGCGGCTGCCGTAGATCAGGTGGATGTTCAAAGACGATTTCTTCTCCACCGCCTCCCGTATTATGGACAGGAAGGGCGCGGCGCCGCTGCCGCCGGCCAGGAAGACAAGATCGGCCGAATCCACCAGAGGCTCATAGTAGAAATAGCCGTTGGGGCCGGTCGATTCGAAGCCGTCACCAACTTTGACTTCATCCAGCAGGTAGGAGGAGACAAATCCACCCTCGACCCGGCGCACGGTGATATCGTAGTACGATTTGCCGGGCGCCGAGGATATGCTATAGGGGCGCGAGGTCTTCACGCCGCCGATCTCGACGAAGAGGTTGATGTATTGCCCGGCGCGGAACCACGGCAGCTTGCCGTCCTTCGACTCGAAACGGAAGGTTTTGGCGCTGTCCGTCTCTTTGATTATCTCTTTAACTTTCAGCTTCAGCCGGCGCGGATGGATGCCGGCCACAGCCTTCTCCTCCGGGGTAATGGTGTCCTTCAACTCATGCGGCTTGACCTGCTGCTTGCCAAGCTGTTCCTCCATCCTGGCTATCTCGCCGGTCTCCCAGCCGCCTTTCTCCAGGTCCCTCAATACCTCTCGTGATGCCATGGCGCCCGAAGCGATGCAGGATTCGAAGCCTCCGCCGATATTCACCCAGGCGTTGGCGAAATAGAGGCCCTCGAGCGGTCCCCGCATAGGAATGCGCAGGAAGCCGGTGCCGGTGAAGTTCTCATCGAAACCGATGATGCTGCCGCGCGGGTTGCCGGTATAGCGCATGTTGGTCAGCGGCGTGGCAATCTCCATCACCTCGATGTGTTCCCGCAGGTTGGGCGCGGCCTTCTCCGCCAGCTTCAATACCTTTTTGGCCATGTTATTCTTGGCCTGCACATAATCTGAGGGGGAGAGCTTTATCCAGGGGTCGCCGTAGGCTATCTGCGTTATGACCACGGAGGCGGTGCCTTTCGGCGAAACTGTGGGATCGACTACGTTATAGGCCACGATAGCATTGCCGTCGGGCTCATAGTTTACCGAGTTGCGCATGTTCTCGTACTGCGCGTCGAGGTCATAGGTATTATTGACAAAATTCTCGTGGACCTTGAGGCCGACTTCCTGGCAGGGACAATCGAGCCCCAGGTAAATGTTGTAGGTGCTGGCGCCACCGGTCCAGCCTCCCAGGCGGTTGAGGTACCAGCCGGGCATGTTGTCGCGCCCGACCAGTTCCAGGCTGGTGGTAACCGGGTTTGCGCTGCAGACCACGTGCTGCGTGGCTATCTCGGTGCCGTCCTCAGCCAGCACGCCGCGCACCTTACCGTCCTTTACTAAAATCTTCTTTGCGCCGTTGTTGAACCAGGCCTCGCCGCCATAGGACTCCATAGTATCGATAAAGGCCTGCGACAGGCTCTGGGATGTGCCTTTGATATGCGCCGGCCCGAATCTTATGTAGCTGACCAATCCCAGGGCATAAATGAGGAAGGCCATCTTGGAGGGCGGCTGGCAGAAATAGCCCCAGAGCTGGCCTATCACGGCCCGCGCCTTTTCATCCGAAACCATGGGATTGAGCACATCGGAAAGGCTCTTGCCAAAGTTGTCCACCAGCGCCTGGTACTCCGAGGGGTTCTGCATGACGGTCTTCATGCCCACGCGCATCGATTTCATGGCCTGCCGGGCGAAATCGAACATGGTCTGAGAGAACTTCCTGATGCCGGCCGCCTCTTTAGGAAACTGGCTGCAGAGCGCGTTCTCGTAATTCTCTTTGCCGATGGGAATCTCGATAGTGAAATCAGGGAAAATGCTGCGGTAAAGGTCGGGGATATGCAGAATATCCACGCGGTCCGAAACGCCGCTGTCGTGCAGCATTTTCCAAATAGGGCCCATATCGTTTTCGGTACCGTATCCGGAAAGCTGGTGCAGGGCAATCTCGAACTCGAAACGGCCCCTGAGAAACGAGGTGGCATAGCCTCCCGGCACGTTATGCTTCTCCAGTATCACTACCTTCTTGCCGGCCTTGGCTAAATAGGTTGCTGCGGATAACCCGCCCAGTCCCGCCCCCACAACAACGACATCAAAGTCCTTCATTGATTGTAACCTCCTTAATCATGTGCAGGATATTTATTATACCCAAATGCTCATCGTCCCTTGAATTGGGGAAAGCGCTTGTTGCGGAAAGAGTCCAGCCCTTCCCGGAAATCCTCGCTGCCCATCAGGAACTTCTGCGCATAAGTCTCGAAGTAAAGCTGCTGTTCAAGGGTATTTATCAGGCCGTTTTGCACAGCGCGTTTAATCTGCTTGAGCGCCAGCGGCGGGCCCTGTACAATCCTGTTGGCCAGCGCTTCCGCCTCCTCCATCAGCTTCTCATGCGGCACCACCCGGTTTATCAGACCGATGCGCTCGGCTTCGCATGCATCGATGGAGTCGCCGGTGTACATGTACTCATAGCAGCGCCCGGTGCCCAGCAGCCGCGGCATCAGGAAGGTACATCCGCAGTCCGGTATCAACCCGCGCATCACAAAGGCCAAATTGAAAATGGCCCTCTCCGAGGCGATGCGTATATCGGAGAGCAGCGCGATAGATACACCACCACCAGCCACCACGCCATTGACCGCCGCTATGACCGGCTTCTCAAGATTGTAGAGGCCCAACACGAATGCACCCCCGATGGTCTCGCCCCGCGGCTCCAGGGTCTCCTGCAGCCTGCCCTCCTCCGCTGCCTGGTTAAAAAGGACGATATCGGCGCCGGTGCAGAAGCCCTTACCCGCGCCGGTGATGATAAGGGCTCGAACCCCGTCATCCTCCTGTAGCTCGCGGAAGATACGCGGCAGCAGTTCGTTGCTTATCTCCGACGTAAGTGCGTTAAGCCTGTGCGGCCTGTTCATGGTCAGGATGGCAACGCCGTTTTTTTTCTCAAGTACCAGGCCTTCGTATCCCATGTAGTTATCCTTAAATTATATTACTCGATTTGACCCTGCCTGTGGCGATTACCGCCCTCAGGCCTTAATGGTCAACCCGGCGGGGAACTTCTCCCCCAGTATCTTTACGGCTCCGCCGATAATGTCGTCCATGACTTCCTGCGTGCTCCTGACCTTCTTTATCAATCCGGTGACCTGTCCGGCAAACATGGGGAAGTATTCCGTCTCTCCCTTTTCCATCATGCCCTGCACCAGGTCTGCCATCAGCATGCTCTGCAATGGCATGGGCAGCGTCTTAAGCCCCGATTTCTCCCAGGCCTCATCAAGTTTGTTCTTAAAAGCGCGCGTGGTTTTGCCGCTGTAAATCCGGGTTATCTGTTCCGCTTCCTCGTCCGAATCGATCAGCTTGCGGTAATAGGCGTCAATAGTCGCCCTATTGAGCATGCCGAGCTCGACGAAGTCCACGAAGCATTCATGGGTGGCCAGGAAAGCGGTCCCACACCAGGCGCCGATAGCCCCCAGTGCCAGCGCGGCCACCAGGCCGCGTCCGTCAGCTATGCCGCCGGCAGCTACCACAGGGGTCGGGTCAACGGCGTCGACAACCTGCGGGACAAGCGCGAAGGTGCCGATCCTGCCTGTATGTCCGCCAGCGTCATGTCCCTGGGCAATGATGATATCCGCACCCATCTTTTTAAGCTTGACCGAGTTGCGCACGTTGCCGCACAAAGACACGATCTTGATGCCGGCCTCGTGCGCCTCGGGGATGAGCCAGTCCGGTGTGCCGAGGCCGAGTGCAAAGAAAGGCACCTTCTCCTCTTTGACCACCTGGAACTGGCTGCGGCCGAACTCCTCCGAGATGGGCCATTCCTTCATGCGGGCGCCCTCCACACCGAAATCCCTGGCCATCTTCTGAATAAAGGCGGTGTGCTCAGGAGGAATATATTCTTTTATCTTGCCCAGGTCGAAGTCTTTCGGAATGGCCGCGGGGAGCAGGATATCCACGCCGAAAGGCTTGTCTGTCAGTTCACGCGTTTTGCGTATCCAGGACCGCAATTCGTCGGGCCACAGGAAAGTGGCGCCCAGCATGCCAAGTCCCCCGGCATTGGAGACGGCTGCCGTGAGCGTGTAGCCACCTGCCGTGCCCATACCGGCCAGCATCACCGGGTACTCGACACCGAGCATATCGCACAGCGCGGTGCGGAAGACAGGGCGTTTATTCATTTCTCTCCTTAACAGCTATTTGACCTTACCGCTTAATATGGTCCTGATTTCCCTCTTGAGAATCTTGCCTACTGCGCTGGTGGGTAACTGGTCGAAGAACTCTATGGTCTTGGGCACCTTGTAGGGGGCAACCTTGCCCTTGAGGTACTCGGTTATCCTGGCTTTCTCGGCGTCGCTTTTCTCGATGCCGGGCTTGAGAATGATAGCCGAGGCAACCATTTCGGTCCCCGGCCTATCGGGATTCTGTATTCCCACAGTAGCACACATATCCACGTCCGGGTGCTCGCAGATTACATCATCCAGTTCGCGGGTAAACACCTTGAACCCCGATACGTTAACCATGTCCTTTATCCTGTCTACGATGGTTACGAACCCATCCTCATCCATCTTGCCCACGTCGCCCGTGTAGAACCAGCCGTTCCGCAGCGCGTTGGCCGTCTCCTCAGGTTTCCTGAAGTATCCCTTGGTGAATACCTGCGGTCCCCTCACAGCTATTTCGCCCGGCTCATTGAATGGCACGGGTTCACCGGTTGCGGGATCAATAATCTTTATATCGGTATCGGGGAAGGCTATACCCACCGCGCCCGGTATCTTCTTGCCATAGCGGGGGTTGGCCGTTATGATCGGGCTGGTCTCGGTCAGGCCGTACACTTCCACCAGCTTGTTCTCACCCACAATCTTCTCGAAATCCTTGATATATTCGGGCGGGAAGGGGGCGGCGCCGCTGGCGAAATACTGTACCTTGCTGAAATCATAGGCTATGAAGCCCGGTTGTTTAATCAGCTCCAGGTAAACCGTCGGGACGTTGCCGATGATGTTCGGCCGGTGCTTCTTCATGGCCTTGATTAGAAATTGCTGATCGCGCGGGTTGGGCACCGCGACCTGTGTGTTAGCCTTGGCAAACAGCGCCATGCATATCACAAGTCCGGCGATATGAAATAGCGGGAACGCCGTCATACCGACCAACTTACCCATCGGGGCATCTAACCAGGTGTTTATCTGGAACATCTGTGAGGTCATGTTGCGGTGCGTCAATTCCGCACCCTTGGGCAGGCCGGTGGTGCCGCCGGTGTACTGCATTACGCAGGTATCATCCATACTGACTTTTTCCGATACAGGGTCGGCAGGCATGCTCTTCATAACCTGCTTGAAATCGTATATTTCTATTCCCGGTATAGGCAACACCTTGCCTGTGGGGATCTTCTTTAGCATTTTCCCCATGGTGGCCAGCAGCGGGGAGAGGTAATCGGCAATGCCGGTAAACACAATGGCCTTAAGCTCCGTGCCTCCGATGCTCTTGATAATTCGCGGGTAAAGCGCATCGAGGGTCACCAGCACCTTGGCACCGCAGTCTTTAAGCTGATGGTTGAGCTCGTCAGCAGTGAGCAGCGGGCTGACGCCGGTGAGCACACAGCCAACCTTCTGTATGCCAACTAGACCTATGTAATAAGCAGGGAGATTGGGAAGGTTTATACCTATTGTATCGCCCCTCTTCAGCCCGATCTTCTTGAGCAGGTTGGCGAAGCGGTTGGACATCTCGTCCAGTTGTTTGAAAGTAAAAGGGGTGCCCATGTAGTACAGCCCCACACGGTTGGGAAATCCCTTGAAGGCCGGTTCAATGGCCTCCCAGAACGGTTTATCCGGGTATTGCAGGTTTGCCGGAACGTGCTTGTCATAGGATTTGAGCCAGGGTTTCTGCCCGTATACATCAGCCATATTACAGCCTCCAACCTATTTATTTTATATAAAGGCAATAGCCTATATTTCGTCCCACCAATTTTGTGACAGCTTACCACAGTAACAAAAATTTTTCAATAATATTGTAGCAGAAATGATAGTGAAAAATGTTATCTGACGAGTCAATCAATACTCCGACAATAGCCGGTCTGCTAAACCGGCTTGCTGGCGCTTACCTTAATGCTTCTGACAGCCTTCCCGAGCTTCTTGAGGTCGTCGCGGGACACTTTCTCGTCCTTGAGGATGGCCTGCACCGTGGGGTCTTTAACTATATAGTCTGTTTCAAAGCTGGATTCTTCGATTATCTTCACGTCTTTGAAGCCCGCCTGCTTAACAGCAGCCAGGTACTGCTCCTTCAGGGCGGCGCCGGCCAGGCACCCGATATAGGCGGCTATTGATTGCTGCACTGTGCC
>JAPLHJ010000057.1 GCA_026389675.1 Chloroflexota bacterium
TACCAGGGCTGCCGACCAGATAATCCACAGCTTGCCGTCCTTCTGTGGCTCTTCCGTTTTGGCGAGAAGGCTCGAGTGTGATTTTTGCAGGTAGAAGAATACCAGTCCTGTAACAATAGCTTCAACAGGACCCACAATTGCCAGATGGCCAATCGCCATGGTGGTCAAAGCTACTTCTAAAGCGTACGGTGCATACAGCGGAGTGCCGTCAGCGGCGTGAAACAGGGCAGGCTGAACGCCGAGCTCTATTCCCGCAACTACAGACGCAACGACGATAGCGATATAGCTTCCTGCAACCGCCCCCACTAAACGGCGTTTCGATGCAATGTTCGAATTGCCGCTTATGACTTTATAGATGAAATACCCGACCCAGGGTAAAACCACGGCCATATTGAAACAATTGGCGCCGAAAGCCGTCAGCCCGCCATCTCCAAATAACAGGGCCTGGATAGCCAGTACTACAGAAACGCCGATCACCGCCGTCCAGGGGCCGAGTACAATTGCCAGAAGTGTGCCTCCAACCGCATGCCCCGTTGTGCCGCCAGGCAGGGGAACATTGAACATCATCAAAACAAAAGCGAAAGCTGAAAACAGGGCCAGTGCAGGTACGGTTCGGCGGGTAAGGGCCTTGCGTACGCGCTGAACGGCAACTACCCAAAAAGGCGTTGAAACAATGTACATGGCGCCTGCTGTAACAGGGCTGAGGTAACCGTCAGGTACATGCATGAGAACGCCTCTTATTAAGTATTAATTTAGGAAACCCTTTGAATGGCGCCTATATCTGGCAGCCGGAACAAAGCCCGAAAATTGCCAGGTGATGCATATCAGCTTTAAACCCATGGTTCCTGGCAAGTGACTTTTCCAGGGGGACCAACTCTTCCACTGAAAGGTCGAACATTTTCCCGCATTTGGTACATACGAGATGGTGGTGTCCGCTGTTTTCCCTGGCGTGGTAGCGGACAATCCCATCGCCTATATTGATCTCGGCGGCCAGTCCGAGTTCTTTCAGCAACTCAAGCGTGCGGTAAACCGTGGATATATTGGCGTACGGATATTTTTCACGCATCCGTTCGAATATTTCATCTGCGCTGATGTGCCGTTTAGCGCTGTGAAGAGCATCCACCACCATTACGCGCTGGGGCGTGAGACGATAACCCCTGGACTGCAATACTTGTGTGCAACTCATAATGCATTAATTATCTCAGATAGTGGATGCAATTGCAAGTAGTTGCAATTAATAATGATTGCTCTGATTAGACGGGGAATTTATCCCGGCTGTCGATCATAATTGTGACAGGGCCGTCATTAAAAATTTGTACTACCATATGCGCGCCGAAACTACCGGTCTGCACTTTCAGACCTGAACGTTCAAGACATGCAATAATATAAATGTATAGGGATTCCGCTTTATCGGGCGGAGCTGCCAGCGTAAAGCTCGGGCGCCGTCCTTTCCGAGTATCTGCGAGAAGGGTAAACTGGCTGATCACTAAAAGCCCCGCATTTATGTCAAGCGCAGAAAGGTTGAATTTACCTTCCATATCACTGAAAATTCTCATGTTCACGATCTTCTCTGCGAGATAATCAGCATCCTTTTTTCCATCGCCTTCAGCCACGCCAAGAAACACAACGAGACCTTGTTCTGTCTCGCCGACCACTCTGCCATCCACGGTCACCGATGATTTCACTACCCTCTGCAATAGTGCTTTCAATTTTTCTTCTCCGCCATTACAATCTTCAATATTTTAATAAATACTGCAGGCATTAACAAAGCTACAGCTATCCGCATTACCAAAGTAAATCCCGTGGCATATTGTGCGCTTATGTTTTTCGTATTATCCTAATCTTCAATTGACACACCTTATGTCTTGCGTTAAAATCAAGCATGTTGGGCAATATGCCCTCGAGTGTTAATATGAAAGAAATGCAGATCGACAGTATACGTGTAAGCCTGATGAACTACCAGCACGTTGTCATACTTAAAGAACGGCAGACCGACCGTTATCTGCCCATCTGGATAGGCCCGGCCGAGGCTGACGCGATTTCCATGAAACTGCAAAATGTCGATGTAGCGCGGCCCATGACGCACGACTTGCTTAAAAATACTTTTTCAGCCCTTGAGTCGATCTCCGGCACCAATATTTCGCGGGTTGTTGTCAATGACCTGCGGTCCGACACTTTTTATGCCCAGATAGTATTTGAATTCAATGACGGGCCTCCCGTTGTGGAACTTCAAGTCCAGGCAGGCGGCAACCGCGCCCGGGATTTTGAAAGCGAGTCCAGGTTAACCCTGGTATGGCAGGGACACGAATATAAATCCACAATTGTAAGCAGGTGGCATGACGGCAGGAAACATTTCATGGAGATCGATAGTGGCGAGGGGTGGATATTCGAGGTCTTCCATGATGAACATAATAATCGATGGCTGCTTACCAAGATGAAACTCGATTCCCGCCCCAGTGATGCTATCGCCCTGGCAGTCAGGGTTACAGCGCCAATTTACGCGGAGGAATCCGTCCTGGACAAGGCCGGCATAATCCTTGACGGTGACTCCAGTAAAATTACTGCCCAACCCAGAACGGCGGAGGATGGATCGCCACAACCCAATAAACTTAATGAACAGGACCTGAAAAGATATCCTGCTATATACGATTTCCTTAACACCCTCGACCTTGATGACTTCGGTAAAAAGAAGTCTTGAAACTTGAGCGGTTGAAATAAAGCTGTCGCTGCACATATTTACTATAGTAAGCGTTTCCCTTTCTTAAAATGCGTAGTTACTAATGCGTAACCAAATATTGCCTAAAATCATTGGAAAATCCGTTGACGGCTAAATATAAGGGTTGTTATAATGCCCATGATTAAAAAAGACAACGAACTGAAGCCGGAAAAAAGACAGCTCCTCAGAGGATTTTGGTTTCTCTTTAATGTCGGTTGGTACATAGCACTGAGTTTAATCGTACCGACAGCCATTGGTCTGTGGTTGGATGCTCCCGAGAGATTGAACAGCCGGCCACTATGCACGTTAATAGGGTTTATACTGGGAACAATGACGGCAGGATACGGCTTTTACCGTATGCTGCGCCAGTTCATAAATGCGCAGAAAGAGATGGATAAAAAAAAGAACTCTATAAATAAGGAGCAGGACAGTGAGTAAACTTGGTTGCTCCAGCCGGTTAGTGGTAATCCTCGGCATCGTACTTCTGGCACTATTCCTGGCCTCATTTGTGATGGGACCTCTCGGCAGCAAGTTTTTCAACATCCAGGTACCCACTGAACTCCAGGTGAGTAAACCTCACGTTGTGCTTCCTTCCGAGGCAATGTTCCA
>JAPLHJ010000106.1 GCA_026389675.1 Chloroflexota bacterium
TAAGACTTTGCCCTCTTTCCTCATTTCATTCAGTCTGGTTGCCACGGAGTGGTAACTCTTGTTCAATTCCTTGGCTATATCGTTGGTTATGATCGGCCCGCGTTTGAGGATATTGGTTATCCTCTGCTTGGTTACCGGCATCCTGTCTTCGAAAGTGGAGTTGCCCGCTATCTCGGCAGGTCGGAAGGTAACCGGGCCGTACGGATCAACGAAATTTATCTCCATGCCGATGGGTTTGTGCAGCATGGAGTCGTTAGACTTGCGGTTGAACAGTGCCAATTTAAGCGTAGGGTTGTCCGGTTCGGAGTCGGGCACTATCTCCCACCTTGATCTCACGGCATTGTTAAAGTAAGCCGATCCGTAGGCTGTCTTGTCGTCGGTTCTTTTCAGCCCCTTGGCTGTGTGGTGAAGGATAAGAGTGGTGGTCGGTAAATACGCTACTGCCTGGAAAAAGGCCTTGGCTGTTGCATTGTCATTTAAATCTCCATTGCAAGCTCCAAAGGCAGAATCGATAATGACCGTGTCGACTTCTTTTTCTGTTACATAGCTCACGATATTATCGATTTCTTTATCGAGCGGGAGGCGGCATCTGCGATGATAAATTCTGAACTCCGGTAGATTGTGTCCCGCCCTTATACGTGCCAGTCTGAATACAGCCTTCTCTCCTCCATTTTCCCAATCGAGGACCAGGACGTTCCCGTACTTGGGCTTAAAGCTCAGAGGGTTATTCGCCCAGGGTAACTGAATACAAGTAGCTATAAACAAACTCACGTAAGACTTCCCGCTTCCGCCGTCCGCAAATAGGAGGGTCGGCTCGCCTTCCGGCAAGATGGGATATAATTTATACTCAGGCGGTTTGATCTTATCGTCTGTCCAGATTTCATTTACCGGCTCACCTTGACGCATCTTTTCAAGGGTGATGACGGAAATCTGCTCCAGTACGCTGTCCCAATCGACCTTGCACTTATACCGTAACTGCATGACGGTCTTGAGCCTGGACTGTGCAATGGGACTGCTGAAGTTGTATATCTGTTGAAGTAAATGACTGTTATACTCGGGGTTGGATGTGGTGAACCATAATTCCCCTTTGACTGTGCCGTCTTTGCCTTCGGACAGTTTCCCGACCTGGGCCGTGAGCTGGTACTCGTCCCAGGTGAACTCGTAACTGGAGCCTTTATTACTAAGTACGGGCTGTGGCATAAGTTATATCTATCCCGCCTTTCTTCGGTATCTCATAAGCTAATACTTGTTGCCAGAATCTAATCTGATATTCAATCAACGGTAATTTGGGTTGATGCCGAATCGGCGCCGTCTTCAACCATTCCAATTCCTCGATAAGTTCGCTTGGCCGCATGATTTTCAACCGCGCCTCATATTCCTGACTGTAATCCAGCGGCATGTGGATCGAAGCATCATCGGCTAATTCTTCAAGCTGCTCTTTGGTGCCGCCAGCCTCGATCCAATCGCTGACATCTTTGCCGGGGCCCGGCAGTAAGAGAATCTTCACGCACTCAGTTATGAAATAGATTTCATCCGCAACGGTTAAAGCGTGCTTCCAACCCGCCGTGTCTCTATCAGGGCAAATAAGCACCAGGGCACCCTTTAATGCCGCGGTATAGCTCTTATGCCACGGCACCCATTGGACAGGTGGTGGCCTCGAAGCCCAGTTTGACCAGGTTGTTGGCATCTTTCTCGCCTTCTACCAGAAAAACCGGTGTCTCTTTATTGATGGCCCGGGTGATCTCCGGTAGCCGGTAAAGCACTGGTTCAATTCCCTGTAGACTATAAATATGACCACCTTTCCCATCGGGGCGGCGCTGAGTGAAGCGCTTATGCTGAAAGCGCACCGTCTCGTGAACCACAACGCCGGAGAGGTCGTGGTATTCATATATTGCAGCAATCTTATTTGTCATCGTTCTTCTGCCTGATGGTTACCCGGCCCCCGCAGGCTCAGGGGCCCGGCGCGGTTAAAAAGGAGGCAGACCTGGCTCGGTTGTCCGCGCCGGGTTTACGCCGATGGTTGTCCGGACACCAGGTTATCTGTCGAATAAATCCCTGGCCACTACCCAGAGTCTGTCTATCTCACCTACGTACTCTACGTATTCCAGCACACTCTTATATCCGCTATTGC
>JAPLHJ010000098.1:0-426 GCA_026389675.1 Chloroflexota bacterium
AAACCCAGGTCCCGGGCCCGCCTATCACGCTGTTGTTATTGAAGTCATAATCACTGCTCTTGATATAGCCGGAGACGTCGATATTATCTATCTCCAGGCCGCCGGCAGGCGCCGTAAGTTTGATCAGGTTCCCCTCCACCATCTGTACCATGTTGCCGGGCTCGCCAGTGCTGCCGGCCAGAGGGTCGCATCCATCCACATTGCCCGAGTCGATCTTGACAGTGACCGGCACACGGTTAAAAGCTACGGTAAGCTCCTTAGTTTGAGGGCCGATCTTGATTGTATACTGGCCGGGGATGGGCAGATTGGCCTGGAAAGCCAGGTAGTCGGCTTTGCCCGCCTCAAGGTACAGTGCCCGGTTATCAACAGTGTTGCCGTTGATGATGAGGTCTGCCTGGTAATTGCCGGCCGCCGGTCCGGTATTGG
>JAPLHJ010000098.1:438-9706 GCA_026389675.1 Chloroflexota bacterium
CGGAGAAGCCGGTTGCACCTCGATCGCATCAAAGGTGAAGGCTGGCAGAGCGGCAGGCGGTGCAGGCTTTTGAGGGACCTGCGCGCGGGGTGAACACCCTGACGTCATGGGCACTGCGATCAGCATCAGTAAAGCTACCGCCATCAACAGCTTGCCTGGCAAGCGCTTCCTGGCAACGCCGTAGCGGACATTAAGGTCTGAATAAGTCATACAGCGATTATAAGCCACAGCCCACACCTTTTCAAAATGGGATTGGCGCACAGCTATTTCTTGAAGATCTTATCGATCTCTTCGTAGGCGTTATCGATGACCTTGCGGACAAGCTTCACCTGCTCGGGTGTGGCGGCGCGGCCGTTGCTGAAGCACAGCTTGCCGAGCCTGCCCATCCCGTGCATCAGCTCGTGGAATTCGTCGCGCGAGTGCGCGCCGCACCAGCTTTTCATGCTGTCATGTATGCCGTCCACGGTCTCCTTTTGCTCCTCGAGGAACTTCCGGCCTTCATCCGTGACCGTGTAGACTTTCTTGCCATCCTTCTCGGCCCCTGTCACGTAGCCCAGTTCCTCCAGGTATTGCAGCGTGGGATAGACTATGCCGGCGCTGGGAACGTATAAACCGCCGAATTTGTCCTCCAGTTCACGGATTATCTCGTAACCGTAACGCGGCCTTTCCTTGAGCATGTCCAATATCATATATTTGAAATCACCCTTGCGGAATATCCTCCCCTGCCAGGGACTGTGCCCGAACCTGTGTCCATGCATAATAAATATCCTCCTGATAATATATTAAAATATAACAAGATATATCTTAATATGTCTGTAAATAGTTGTCAAGCGGATTCTGTTTTGAGCCGATACCATGTATAATCGGCGTGCAACAGATGAAAGACAAGCCGGGCAGCCACGCAGGCCGGGCTGGCCGGTCAAGGAGGGACCGGTGCCATTAGCCAGAGCTGACCGGCCAGGGCGACCCGCTGGTGCTGATACAGGGTTACGGCCATCATTTGCTCCACTGGGGGGCGCTTCCGCAGGAATTCGTCAAGATAGGCTACCAGGTGGTGATGCTGGATAACCGAGGGGTGGGCAGGAGCGATAAGCCCGATGCCCCGGTGACCATCGCCACCATGGCGGATGACGTCTGCAAGGTCATGGATGCCACGGGCATCGGGCGCGCCTCCGTTTTCGGTGTTTCCATGGGCGGCATAATCGCGCAGGTCTTTGCCATCAACCATGCCGACCGGTTGAGCGCCCTGGTCCTGGGCTGTACCACGCCCTGCGGCGCGCACCACGTCGCGGCGGATCCTGAGGGCATAAGGATACTCTTCGACTATGAATACCTAAAGAATATGACGCCCGAGAAGAGGTCGCAGACCATATTCAGCTTCTTTTGCAGCGATGAGTACATCCAGGCCAACCCGGATGCGTTGAAGTACTATCACATGGTGACCATGCAGTATCCGACGCCGACTTCAACTTTCGCCCGGCAGGCGAAGGCGATCTCAATGGAGGACACCTGGGAAAGGCTGCCCGGCATCAAGGCGCCCACCATGATAATCAGCGGCACAGCCGACCGCATAATGTCCTTTAAAAACAGCGAGTTGCTGGAGCAGAGGATACCCGGCGCTGAACTGGTGCTGCTGCAGGATAAGCAGCACGGATTCTTTATAGAGGCGATGGATTCCACCCGGATTTTCATTAACGGCTTTCTCAAGTGCAAAGCCAAGAAATAGTGCCTGTTATTAAAAGATGAGGCGCTATTGATAGTATGATTTACACCTCGGCTTTCATCATCACTATTAAACGTTTTGACAACCGGGTGGGGTGGGGATACACTCAGTATATAGACATAATAATAAATGCAGTTCTTCACTTGAAGCAGTACTGAACCTGGATGGGAGGCAACCGGCAAAATGAAGGCATTAGAGGTTGTGGCAAGGATATAGACAATGGTCAGAAAGAAACCCCGTAAACAACCGGCTGTAATTCAACAGCTTGAAGGTCAAGCGCATGAATTAGCCGATAGTGTCATCGACACCGTGCGTGAACCCTTAATCGCCCTGGACCAGGATTTAAAAGTAGTAAGAGTCAACCGCTCTTTCTATGAAACCTTCAAGTTAAAACCTGACGAGACCCTGGGCCGGCATATTTTTGACGTGGGCAACAAGCAGTTGGATATCCCCAGGCTGAGGGAACTGCTGGAATCCATCATACCCCAAACATCAACCTTTGATGACTACGAGATTGACTATGATTTTCCTGCCATTGGCAGGCGCACACTGCTTCTGAATGCACGGCAAATTCAAAGATCGTTGGGCAAAGACCAGGTCATCCTCCTGGCTATTGAGGACATCACCGAGCGCCGGCAGTTGGAGAAGGCTTTGAAGGAAAAGGCGGATAAGGCACTGACTGTATCAGAAGGAGAATACCGTGCGCTTGTAGAGAATATCAACGATATCTTATTGTTACTGGATGCCCGGGGAAATATAACCTATGTCAGCCCGGTAGTTGAGCGGTTAAGCAAGTACAAGGTCGGCGACTTAATAGGGAAACCATTTACCCAACTTATTTATCAGGATGACCTGCCGGCCCTTTTAGACCGTTTCACCAGCCTGATGTCCGGGAAACTGGAACCCTGGGAATTCCGCGTGCTGGATAAAGACGGCCGGATCATATTTGTGCGCACGTCCAGCCGGCCGCTATATAAAGATGGAGAGGTGGTGGGTATCACAACCCTGATGACCGACATTACCGAGCGCAAGAAGGTGGATGAAATGCTGCGCGCCAGAGAGACACAGCTCTCCGTGATTCATGACAGCGTCTCGGATGTCATTTTTGTTATTGGCGTAGAGCCCGATGATCAATTCAGGTTCATCTCGGTCAACCACAGATTCACAGAAGCTACCGGTTTGCCGGAAGACCGGGTTGTCGGCAAACCGGTTCAAGAGATTATTCCAGAACCGGCGCAGGCTCTGGTTTTTGGGAAATATAAGGAAGCCATTCGAAACAGGCAACCCGCTCACTGGGAGGAAGTCTCCGTCTATCCCGCTGGTACAAAAGTAGGCGAGGTCACCGTTGCCCCGGTTTTTGACACAAATGGAAATTGTACACAACTGATCGGGATGGTACATGATATCACCGAGCGCAAGCAGGCGGAGGAATCTTTGAAGATACTATCCTTACGCCTGGAGGCCATTCTGGCCGCTGTCCCGGACATTCTCGCAGAAGTTGACGACAATAAGATATATACCTGGGCAAACCGGGCAGCCGTTGAATTTTTCGGGGAGGGAGTGGTTGGAAAGGAAGCGTCCTTTTATTTTGAGGGGGAACAGGAAACCTACGATAAAGTTCAGCCTCTTTTCAAGGGCGATGAAAACGTGATCTATGTTGAGAGCTGGCAACGGCGCAGGGATGGGGAGAAGAGATTGCTTGCCTGGTGGTGCCGGGTGCTCAAGGACGAAAGCGGCAATGTAAAAGGTGCTTTATCATCAGCACGGGACATTACCGAGCGCAAGCAGGCGGAGACACTTCGCGCCGAGAGCGAAGCAAAATACCGCAGCCTGGTAGAAACGGCGAGTGCAGGTATTGCCACTATTGACCTCGATGGAAAAATCACATTCGCTAACGACAGGGTCTGCCAGTGGGTGGGCCTTGCCAAGCCAGATATTTTAGGCCAACCGTTTGCCAACTTTTTGCATCCCGATGATCTACCGGGTGTAATGGAAATATTCTTAAATGCTGTAGGGGGTGAGACAACTAGCCCCACTATTGAGTTCAGGATTATCCGCAAGGATGGACAGATCACATGGCTGTATACCAATCCCAGACCGACGATCATGGACGATAAAACGGTTGGTTTTAATGCCATCATGCATGACATCACCGGGCGGAAGCAGGCTGAGGACGCCATCCTGCGTTCAAAACTGCTTTTGCAGAGCGTAATAGACTCCACACCCGACTGGATGTATGTCAAAGACTTCCAGCACAAATATCTCCTGGTCAATAAGAGCTTTGCGGATTCTCAGAACTTCGCGCCCCAGGACATGATAGGTAAGGCGGATACCGAGGTCTTCTCCGAGGAACTGTGCCTGGGCAACCCGGATAAGGGCATAGCGGGATTCCATACAGATGACCTGCAGGCATTTCAGGGGCATCTGGTTCACAATCCCAGGAACATATTTCCCTGGCCCGATGGCTCGCTGCATATCTATGATACTTACAAAATCCCGCTAACCGACCAATCGGGGCAAATATACGGCGCCCTGGTATATAGCCGCGATATGACCGAGCAGCGGAAAGCCGAGGATGAACGCGAGTCCGCCCTCGGGTCGTTGCAGAAGACTATGGACAGCATGATAAGCACCATGTCCAGGATCGTGGAAATGAGGGACCCCTACACTGCGGGCCACCAGCAGCGGGTGGCCGACCTGTCGGGTGCCATTGCCAGGGAGATGGAGCTGGACAATTCCCAAGTAGAGCACCTGGTAATGGCAGCCAGGATTCATGACATCGGGAAAATGTATATACCGTCCGATATCCTCAATAAGCCGGGAAAGCTATCGGATATCGAATTGAACCTTATAAGGACACACGTGCAGGGAAGCTTTGATATACTTCAGGATATCGAATTCGCCCAGCCGATCGCCCTTATGGCCTTGCAGCACCATGAAAGGCTGGACGGCTCGGGTTATCCCAACGGGCTGAAAAGCGAAGAAATCATGATGGAAGCTAAAATACTGGCGGTAGCCGACGTGGTGGAGGCTATGAGCTCCCACCGCCCTTACCGCCCGGCCCCGGGCATAGATAAAGCACTGGAAGAAATATCCCGCAACAAAGGCACGCTTTACGACCGGGCTGTAGTGGATACCTGCCTGGAGCTTTTTAATGCTGGTAAGTTTGAATTTAAAACGGAGTGATATCCGCAGGCACGACAACATTTGCTGGAGGCTGGCTGATGGCAGCTAAAAAGAAGCAGGAAGATAAAGAAATCAAGAGCCGAAAACCGGGGTCTGAGACGAAGAAGAAAGTCGCCGCCGCGGCGCCGCAACAAAGCGAGGACAGGTACCGTACGCTGGTAGAGAAAGCCTTTGAGGGGATTATTGTAATCAGGGACGGGGAAATCGTTTTTGCCAATCCCCGCGCTTATGCAATCATCGGCTATCCCCGTGATCAGGTAGCCCCCAGGGCTTTTATGGATTTTATCCATCCTGATGACGCGGAAATTCTTACCGGTAATTATTTGAGGAGGCTGAAAGGCGAGCAATTCGAAGAAACCTACACCATCCGTCTGGTAGATCAGAAAGGCGACATTAAGTGGGCACAGATCAGCACCTCACTCATAAACTGGGAGGGCAAGCCTGCGACGCTTACTTTCCTCACAGACATACATAAACTGGGAGGGCAAGCCTGCGACGCTTACTTTCCTCACAGACATAACCGAGCGTAATCGTGTAGAGAAGGCCCTTCTTTTTACCCGGTTTTCACTGGATAACGCAGCCGATACCATGGTCTGTGTAGACCGCGAGGCACATTTCATTGATGTAAACGATACTTTCTGTCGCGCCTGCGGTTATTCGCGGGAAGAATTGCTATCGATGAGAGTTCACGATTTAGACCCGGACTATTCAGCCGAGCTCTGGCCGGAATTCTGGGAAAAACTAAAAAAAAGTGGTTCTCTCATATTTGAAACCTGCCATCGTTCAAAAGAGGGGGAATTGTACCCCGTAGAGATCAGTGCGCGTTACTTTGAACATGATGGAAAAGAATATCACACCGCAGTGGCGCGCGATATCACCGAGCGTAAGAAAAGTGAGGAAGCGCTGGAAGCCAGCGAGGCTAAGTACCGTTTGCTGGCAGACAACGTGAGAGACCAGGTATGGGTCATGGACCTGAACTTAAAACCGACATACATCAGCCCATCTGTGGAGAAATTACGGGGATACACACTTGAGGAGCTCGCGCAACTTCCGCTGGATAAGCAGTTCACGGCAACATCTTTCCAGTCGGCGATGGAGTTTTTCTCCATTGAGATGCCCAAAGCAGAGGCGGATCCTGAGTATTTCGCTCGTCCACTGGAATTAGAGTGGTGCTGTAAAGACGGCTCGACTTTATGGGTGGAAAGCACGTTCAGTCAAGTCCGGGGCGAAAACGGTGAGCCGATGTCGCTCATGGGCGTAGGCAGGGACATCACTGAGCGCAAGCGGGCCGAGGATGAGGTGAAACGCCAGCAAGCATTTCTCAGGCAGGTTATAGACGGCAATCCCAACTTAATTTTTGTCAAAGACAGGGATAGCAGGTATCTGCTTGCCAATAACGCATTGGCGAATGCCTACGGCACTACCTCTGCTAACATGCAGGGAAAAACTGATTTGGAACTTGGAGTTCCGGCGGAAGAATTTGCCAGGTTCCGGCAGGACGATATGGAAGTGTTGCAGTCGGGTAAAGAGAAGATTATCCCGGATGAGAGCTTTACCTGGCACTCAGGTGAGGTACACTATTACCAGACAACAAAGCGGCCGTTGTTGAATGAAAAGGGTGAGATCAACAGCATACTCGTGGTGAGTGTTGACATCACTAATCGCAAAAAGGCAGAGGTAGCACTGAAAGCCAGCGAGGCGCAGTACCGTCTGCTGGCAGAGCACACTACAGACGGTATAATGCTGTTGGATATGAACCTTAAGCTTACGTACGTCAGCCCCAACGTGGAAAAAATGCGCGGCTTCACGCCTCTGGAGGCAATGGGAATGTCGCTGGAGAAGCATCTCACGCCGGGGTCGCTCAAATTAGCATCTGAGTTATTTTTAGAGGAGATACCCAAGGTGGAAGCCGATCCTGACTACAATCCCGTCCGCATATTAGAGCTTGAGTATTGCTGCAAGGACGGAGCTACCATATTGACGGAAAGTAAGTTCAGTATCATACGTGACCCGGGCGGCAAGCCGGTATCCATACTGGGCGAGGCCAGGGACATCACCGAGCGCAAGAAGGCAGAGACGGCATTGCGTAGGAGCGAGGAGAAATACCGCCTGCTTGCAGATAATGCATCCGATGTTATCTGGACAGCGGATATGAATCTGAATACCACTTATATCAGCCCGTCTATCTATGCCATGCAGGGACATACGCCCGAGGAAGCTATGAACCTCACCATGGAGCAGAGGTTTACCCCGGAGTCACTGGAAAAGCTCAGCAAAATATTTATGGAGGCTTTGGCAAACGAGGAAGCGGGTCGGGAACAACCGAACAACCTTGATATCATCGAAGCCGAGTATATCCGTAAGGATGGCTCCACATACGGGCCAGCTTCATAAGGGATGGGGCCGGCAAGGCGGTGGGCATGCTGGGAGTGACGCGTGACATTAGCGCGCGCAAGAAGGCAGAGAAAACGCTTGCCCTGTCTGAGGAGAGATACAGGACTATACTGGAAAATATGCAGGATTCATATATTGAAGTAGACCTGACAGGCAACTTCACCTTCGTTAATGAGGCAACCTGCCGCAACCTTGGCTATGCCATGGAAGAATTGATCGGACAGAATTTCAGCGTTATCGCACCCGGACAGGATGAGGTAAAAGCCATCTTTGAGGCCTATAACAGGGTATATAAGACCGGAGAACCGTACATGGGTTTTGCCTTTAAGGCCATCCGCAAAGATCGCTCTACCGGATATGCTGAGATATCGATTTCCCTTATAAAGAACGAGCAGGGCAGGCCCATCGGGTTCCGCGGCGTGGGGCGCGATGTTACCGAGCGCAAGCAGATGGAGCAAAAGCTCGAGGAAATGGCGACCCATGACTTCCTTACCGGGTTACCCAACAGGGTATTGCTGCTGGACCGTTTCGACATAGTGGCAGCGCTGGCCCACCGCAACAAAGCCAGGCTTGCCTTTATGTCGTTGGACCTGGACAACTTCAAATCAATCAATGATACCCTCGGCCACGATATAGGCGACCAGGTGCTTAAGGCTATAAGCAAGCGGTTTACGGGAATAATACGTGCCAGCGACACGGTAGCCCGTGTTGGCGGAGACGAGTTTATACTGGTGATGCTGGAGACCAAACACATGGAAGATGCCACTGCCATAGCCCAAAAGATGTTGGATTCCTTTAAAGAGCCGTTCTCAATCCACGGCCATCAGCTACATTTGACTACCAGCATTGGAATCGCCGTCTATCCCGAAGACGCGGAGGACCTGGAAACACTGACCAAGAAATCGGATGCCGCAATGTATTACTCCAAGGGTCACGGCGGCAACCAGTTCAAGTTCTACGGCGATGGATGTCCGCGTTAGCGGTTATTAAAAGCTGCTGACCGCCTCGAGCTTCTGCGGCGGGTAAACCTGTTCCGCCTTGGGCGGCATGGGGCTGTAAATCCAGTCGACTTCCATTTCGCCGCATTCAAATCCGCCGATGCTGCGGATGCCCCTGTAGGTACCTCTCAACAGTACCGTCTGCATCTCGAAAGACATCCCGAACAGTGCGGTAACCGTGCCCTGCGGGATGGCTTTAAGTTCGTTGCCGTAAACAGATGTGGAGAAAATGACCCGGTCGGTGCCGGCTGTCTGCGACTGGATAACAGGTATGATCAGGGGGAAGCCGTCCGTCCCGATAAAGGACAGGAATTTAAGGTTATCCATCTTATCCAGCAGCCTGGTCGTGAAGGGGTTGAGCACGGGCTTCCCGCTCCCTTTGCCGGCCAGCGTTTTGGCGACCATGGTCTTGACCGCGGCCTGGATAACGCTGCCCATGGGCAGGGGTTCCTTGCCGCCGTGTTCGACCAGGTCCATATAGTAAACCGTGTGGATGCCGAAGTAGGCGTTGTAGCGGAACATGGGCGCATTGTTGAGCAGGTCGTACTCCGTGCCCTCCTTGGCCGTGCGTGAGAAGGAGGCTTTGCCCCGCCACAGGTTCTTATCCAGCGTCATGATCAGGAACCCGGTTTTAGGGTTTCTCCTGATGCTGGCCTTGCTCATGCCCTCGGCGAACTGTCCCCAGAACATCTCCGTGGGGGAGTTGGCCTGCAGCGTGGAGATCATGGTGATATGCGGCAGCCCTGCGGGGTTCACGGTTGCCAGCAGGCCGATTTTCATCTCGGGCTTAAAACTCTCGATATCCTCCTGGGAAAAAGTCCTTAGCACCCTTGTCTGTTCCAGCATCATTAGCCTCCTGTCAAGTATTTAGTTCTCTACGCGCGCCGCGCCGGTGACGAAAGTTTTAGCGGGGTCCGGCCCGCAACCCCTGGCGATCTCCTGGCAATCCGACATCTCCTGCCTGCTC
>JAPLHJ010000188.1 GCA_026389675.1 Chloroflexota bacterium
AAGTACCTGGAACGCGACCTCGACGTTCTGCCCGGTGATGCAGCAAAGTATCCTGCAGACCGTGGAAAGCAGCCGGCTCTTCAGCCATTCCGCGATGAAAGCGGTAGGAACAGCGATGGTAAAAACACCTTTAACATAAGCTATTCCCCGCGAATCCTTCAGCCAGGTATCATAATTCGCTTTACTAACCTGGAGTTGCAACTCACCCAGAGCCGCTTCCCATATCTTATCAGCTTGCATTTGCCTCTTATCCGTATTATATTTTGTCGGCGGGTACCGTAAAAAGGGCAAAAACTTCCCCCATAGGAACGAAAAATGCCGACTTTCAGTTTAGGTTGCTTAAAAAAATCGGTTGCTGGGAATGTCTGCCCGGTTTACCGTGGTACCCCTCCCGAAACATAGATAGATTACCATGGGGGTCTTCAGACCTGTCAATGGTTATTTTGACATAACGGCGAAAAACTTTAGTACCGATAGTATACGATGATAACCGTATTTATGGGCTCTCCCGATTTTGCACTGCCGGCCTTGCAGTCACTTATGTCAAACCAGTATGACATAAGGGCTGTTTATACGCAGCCCGACAAACGCACGGGACGGGGCCGGCAGGTTATGGCCTGCCCGGTCAAGCGGTTTGCCGTATCGCAGGGTATGCGGGTCATCCAGCCGGAGTCGTTTAAAGACCCCGCGGAGATCGAGTTGCTGGCCTCGTTGAAGCCGGACATAATCATTGTGGCAGCTTACGGCCGGATATTGCCCGCTGCGGTGCTGGAGATCCCGCGATATAAATGTATCAATATCCATCCTTCATTGCTGCCGCGTTACCGCGGACCCTCGCCGCTGGCGGCCCCCATACTCAACGGTGACCCGGTCACCGGCGTTACTATTATGCTAATCGAACGCAAGGTCGACAGCGGTCCCATCCTGAGCCAGGTGGAACTGAGCATTTCAGATGAAGATACGGCTGAATCGCTATCCGAACGGCTGGCTGAAATGGGGGCCCGGGAGCTGTCCAGGATATTGCCCGCCTGGGTTGAAGGGAAAATCGAACCCAGGCCGCAGGATGACAGCCGTGCCAGCTATACGAGGATGGAGGTAAAAGAGGACGGCCTGCTTGATTGGAAGCTGCCGGCTGTTGCTCTCTGGCGGCGGGTAAGGGCTTATCAGCCCTGGCCTGGCTGCTATTTTGACTGGAAAGGCGTCAGAATAAAGGTGATGAAGGCGATTGCTCTGCACGACCCGCAAGGTGGAGAGATGGGCAGAGTAGTCGCGTTACCACGCACGGCCCCTGCCCGCGTAGCGGTGAGGACGGTGGACGGCCTGCTCGGTCTGATAAGAGTCCAGCCGGAGGGCAAGCGCGAGATGCCGGCGGCCGATTTCAGCGCCGGGCACAGGGACTTTGACGGCAGCGTGCTTTGACTTGCGACCCTCTTCGAAATAAACTAATAAAGTGCTGATAAGTACTTTGCGGAGCGCTTGAAATGATACTTTACCTTATATTAATGGCCCCGGCCCTGATTTTCATGATCTATGCCCAGGTCAAGGTAAAATCTACATACAGCAAGTACGCCAAGGTCTATAATCAGCGGGGCATCACCGGTGCGCAGGCCGCCTCACAGGTTTTGAAAGCCAACGGTTTGAGCGACGTCCCGGTGGAGATAGTAGAGGGAAAATTAACCGACCATTATGATCCCGGTAAGCGGGTGCTAAGATTATCCCCCGAGGTTGCCGGCACGCCATCCGTGGCAGCGGTCGGCATAGCCCTGCACGAGGTTGGCCACGCGATGCAGCATAAAACCAGGTACGGCATGATGGGCCTTCGCTCCTCACTGGTGCCGGCGGCCAATATCGGCAGCACATTCGGCTGGATACTGATAATGGGAGGAGTGCTGCTCATGGGGTTCGCCCAGGCTTTTGGTGAGATGGTAGCAATCGCGGGCATTTTCCTGTTCTCAGCAGCCGTTTTATTCACGCTGGTGACATTGCCGGTGGAGTTCAACGCCAGCAGCCGTGCCAGGCAGATGATCAAGGATACCGGCCTGCTGGTGGGCCAGGAATATGATGGCGCCAGCGCAGTATTGTCCGCCGCCGCCCTGACCTATGTGGCAGCCATGCTGCAGGCCGTGGCGCAACTCCTGTACTTCGTTTTCTTAGTATTTGGCGCAAGACGGGATTAGGCCTGCGCAGGTCGAATTTCAGGCCAGCCGCAGACATGCCGGCTGGCTTTCTTTCATTTATAATGGTGGCAAATCCTAACTTTGATAACTACAGGGATTGACAGAGATGAACAAAAAGACACCTGAATTCAGCGACGAAGAACTGGGCGAGTTCGAGACATTCCGCAAGATAATAAAGCGCCTGCGCGGTCCTGGCGGCTGTCCCTGGGACCGCCAGCAGACCCACGATTCGCTCAAGCCGTACTTGGTCGAGGAATGCTACGAGGTGCTGGAAACTATAGAAGATAACGACATGTCCGCTCTAAGCGAAGAGCTGGGAGACCTCTGGCTGCAGATAATGCTGCATGCCCGCATAGCCGAAGAATCCGGCGAATTCAAACTCGGGGATATACTGCGTAATATCAGCAGCAAAATGATAAAACGCCATCCCCACGTGTTCGGGGATACTAAAGTAAAGAACGCGGAGGAAGTCTCGCTTAATTGGGAGGAGATCAAGGGACAGGAAAAGAACGGCTGCGGTTCATTATTAGACGGCATACCCAAAGGGCTGCCGTCGCTGGCCTGCAGCCAGGATATCGGGAGGCGCGTTGCCTCGGCGGGGTTCGACTGGGAGAAAGCGGATGATATCATGGACAAGCTGGTCGAGGAGGTGGGGGAATTGAAGAGGGCCTCCACGCATGAAGAGAAGGTGCATGAATTCGGCGATATACTGTTGGTGCTGGCCAACGCCGCCCGCCACATGGATATCGAGCTTGAATCGGCTTTACGCCAGGCCAACGCGCGCTTCATCCGCCGCTTCCGTTACATTGAGGATGCCAGCCGGCAGAAAGGCATGGAAATCAAGTTGATGACGCTGGCCGAGATGGACCAACTCTGGGACGAGGCCAAAAAGGAATTAGGTTAGGAAACGGATTGGTCGGGGAGAGAGGACTCGAACCTCCGGCCTCAGCGTCCCGAACGCTGCGCGCTAACCAACTGCGCTACTCCCCGCACGGGATAGTTATTATAGTCGGCTTTAACTTTTAGGGCAACAATTGTAAACTTACTGGCTATGAAATTTTGCGTGGTGATAGCGGACGGCGCCTCCGGCTGGCCGCTTCCCGACCGGGATAACAGGACCTGCCTGGAACTGGCCGCCACACCTAATCTGGACAGGATGGCAGGGCAGGGCTACGAGGGTATGGCTGTTACCGTTCCTCCCGGTATGGAGCCCGGCAGCGCCCCGGCCTGCATGTCGGTGCTCGGCTATGACCCGGTTGTATATTATAAAGGTAGGAGCGCTATTGAAGCGCGGAGCGTGGGAGTCCCCATAAATAAAGGTGAAGTGACCTTCCGCTGCAACCTGGTGACTGTGCTGGAGGGCAAAATGGTCAGCCACAGCGCCGGCCATATATCGACCCTGGAGGCGGACGCCATCATCGGGACCTTGAATGAAGAACTCGGCTCGCAGGAGGTCAGGTTTTTCACCGGCATCAGCTACCGCCATATCTGCAAAATGGCGGGACATGAGGAAACACTAAAGGCCATTTGCACGCCGCCACATGATATTACCGACCAGCCTGTAGCGGGATACCTGCCGCACGGCGAAGGCAGCGGTTTTCTCAGGGAGCTGATGAAAAAGTCTGTGCCGTTGCTGGCCAACCACCCTGTCAATATAGAAAGGAAAAAGGCCGGCAGGTTACCTGTCACAACCATCTGGTTATTCTGGGCCAGCGGCCAGGTGCCGGAGACGCCCGCTTTTCAGCAGGCCTTCGGATTGAAAGCGGCGCTTACCTCGGGGGTAGATTTATTGCGTGGCCTGGGCATGATGGCAGGTATGGAGATACTCCACATAGAGGGTGTGACCGACAACCTGGATAACGATTTCGCTGCGCAGGTGAGCGGGGCGCTGGACTCGCTGGATCGAAATGACGTCGCGGTTATACATATCGAGGCACCCGACGAGATGGGGCACCGCGGCGCCGCTGACGATAAGATTAAGGCCATCGAGATGGTCGATAAAGAGGTCATGGGCAGGCTGATGGCCTGGAAAGGCGGGGATCTCAGGGTGCTGGTGATGCCTGACCATCCCACACCGGTCAAGCTCAAGACGCACTGTGCCGAACCCGTCCCCTTTCTCATCTGGGGCAGAGGGATAAAGGCCAATGGGGCAGTCCGCTTTACCGAGCCGGAGGCGGGCAGGACCGGGGTCATGGTCGAGCCCGGGTACAGGCTCATGAAAATTTTTCTTGAAGGTTAAATATAATGAACAGGCGGCGACAGATATGGCGATAGTAGTACAGAAATACGGCGGCAGTTCAGTAGCCAACGCCGATAAGATCCGTAATGTGGCAACCAGGGTTTCAGAAAGCTTTAAAAAGGGCAATAAAGTTGTTGTGGTCGTTTCGGCTATGGGTGATACCACCGACGACCTGATAGAGTTAGCGGGAAAGATAAACCCCAACCCCGAGCCGCGCGAGATGGACCTCCTGCTATCGACGGGGGAGATAGTGTCCAGCACCCTCCTGTCCATGGCGCTGCATGCTATGGGCTTCCGGGCTATAGCTTTAAGCGGCCCCCAGGCCGGCATTTCAACCGATTCGGCCTTCAGCCGCGCCAGGATTACCGGCATCGAGCCCAAGAGGATAGTCAACGAGCTGAAAAAGGGTAACATTGTTATCGTGGCAGGCTTCCAGGGGCTGACCTCCGATAACGATATTGCCACACTTGGCAGGGGCGGGTCCGATACCACGGCCGTGGCCCTGGCGGCCAGCCTTAAGGCTAAAATCTGCGAGATTTATACCGATGTAGATGGTGTTTACACTGCCGACCCGCGCATTGTGCCAGAGGCGCAAAAGCTCAACGAGATAGGCTACGAAGAGATGCTGGAAATGGCCACCTCCGGCGCGCGGGTTATGCACCACCGCTCGGTAGAGTTAGGGCAGGTCTTCAAAATGCCTATATTGGTTGCGTCCAGCCTGGCTGATAGGCCCGGCACTATGATTCGCGGAGGGAAGAATATGGAACAGAGAAATAAAGTCAGGGGCATCGCCCATGATATGGATGTAGCCAAGATTACCGTCACCGGCGTACCGGACCGTCCCGGTATCGCGGCTGCGATTTTCATGCCGCTGGCTAAAGCCGGTATTAGCGTTGATACCATCGTGCAGAACGCCGGCGCTAACAATATCACCGACCTCACCTTCACCGTTACCAAGAATGACCTTAACAGGGCCATGGATATTATCAGGCCGGTAGCCACTGAGATAGGCGCCAAAGAATGCCTGAGCGATTCCAGGCTGGGCAAGGTATCCATCATCGGGACCGGGATGCAGAATACCCCGGGTTACGCGGCCAAGATGTTCCAGACCCTGTTTACGCAGAACATCAACATCCTGCTGATTACTACGTCAGAGATACGCATCACCTGCATAATCGCGGAGGACAAGGTCAAAGAAGCGGTCAGGACCCTGCATAAGGCCTTTGACCTGGACAAAGATTAAAGCCCCTTACCTATACGCCGACGACTTCTTTGACGGCCGGTAGCTTTTCCTTAAGGAAGCGCTCGATACCTTTTTTCAGTGTCATGGTCGAATGTGGGCACCCGGCGCAGTGACCCGTCAGTTTTACGCTGACCACGCCGTCTTTAACGTCCACGAGCTCTACGTCGCCGCCGTCGGCCTGCAGGCTGGGGCGGATGATATTTAAGACTTCCTGAACCTGTTCTTTCATCAAAACACCTTCTTGTTGACTTAATTTAAGTTACGTGGTAATTTAGCACCGCTTAAAAAGCCCTGTCAAATCACCGTCACCTGTTTGGGAGTCTATCAGTTTCAGGGAGGTAAATAAACGACTAAAATCACACAGGCTATGCTGATAAGGGAAATGAGGGCGACAGATTTGTCTTTGCGGACGATTTGGTATTAAATAAAATACTTGCACAAATGATATTAATTGTTATGATAGTAACAGAGGTTAAGCAGGATGGCTGAGCGCGAAGAAGAGAAAGCGCGTATTTGGCGCGGCAAGATACTGGAAGCCATCAGGATGGCCACGGAGAACCGCTGGGAAGAGGCAGTGGCGGCCAACAAGAGTATAATAGAAGTGTTCCCCGCAGATGTGGACGCGTACAACAGGTTGGGCCGTGCCCACATGGAACTGGGAGAACATCAAAAAGCAAAAGAAGCTTATAGCAAAGCCCTTGAGTTGTCGCCCAGCAACAGCATAGCCAGGAAAAACCTGGACCGGCTGGCCCTGCTAAAAGGCGTCAAAGTCACCAATACGAAGCGGGAAAAGGCCAAGCCCAGTGATTTCATTGCCGACGTGGGCAAATACGGCATTGTAAACCTGCTGGAGCTGGCGCCCCAGGCTACACTGGTCAAGATGTCCCCCGGTGAGAAAGTGTTCCTCGATATCCGGAACCAGGATACGTTGGTGAAGAACGACCGCGGCGAATTCCTGGGAATAATCGAGCCTGAGCACGGCCTCCGGCTGGCCAAGCTGATCAATGGAGGCAACAGGTATATTGCAGCAATCGTAAGCCTGGACCATGAAAAAGTTAAGGTGATCATACGTGAGACCTTCCAGCACCCCAGCCAGGCTGGCAAGCTCTCGTTCCCCATCCGGGTAACAGAAACCTACCCCGCGCATGTCAAGGACAACCTGCTCAGGCACAGCGCCGGCGAAGAGGAAGGCGTGGACGACGCCGACTATGGTGAGTCGGAGGACACCGAAGCGGTGCCCGAAGGATTTTCGATTTACGAAGGATACACATCTCAGGATGACCTGCAGCGCCTTGACCGCAGCTTCGGAGATGAGGAGTAGATATGGAATTAGGACTTTCGATAAGGCCCGTTGGCATAGAAGAGGAGATGAAGCGTTCCTACCTCGATTATGCCATGAGCGTCATTGTTTCACGGGCCCTGCCTGACGTGCGCGACGGGCTCAAGCCTGTGCACCGGCGCATCCTTTTTGCCATGCAGGACATGGGCATGCGCTACAACTCGCCCTATAAAAAGAGCGCCCGCATAGTCGGCGAAGTGCTTGGCAAATACCACCCTCACGGCGACTCCTCCGTTTACGATGCCATGGTCAGGATGGCTCAGGATTTCTCCATGCGCTACCGGCTGGTGGATGGCCAGGGAAACTTCGGCAGCGTAGATGATGATCCGCCGGCGGCCATGCGTTATACCGAGGCGCGCTTAGCCAGGATAGCCGATGAACTGCTGCTGGACATCGATAAGGATACAGTTGATTTCGTACCCAACTTTGACGAGAGCCTCAAGGAGCCCTCCGTATTGCCTGCCAGGCTGCCCAACCTGCTCATCAACGGCTCGTCCGGCATCGCGGTCGGTATGGCCACCAACATACCGCCACACAACCTCACCGAGGTTTGCGATGCCCTGCATTTCCTGATTGAGAATCCCGCGGCCTCGGTTGATGAGCTGATGGGCTTTGTCAAAGGCCCCGATTTCCCCACAGCCGGCATCATCTGCGGCGTGGAAGGCATCAAGAACGCCTATGCTGCCGGCCAGGGCAAAGTAGTGCTGCGCGCCCGCGTGGTTGAAGAATCCACCAAAGGCGGCAAGATGCAGCTCGTGGTTACCGAGCTTCCCTATCAGACCAACAAAGCCGACCTGGTCAAAAAGATAGCTGAATTAGCCAGGGACAAGAAGATAGAGGGCATCAGCGATGTCCGCGACGAATCCGACCGGCAGGGCATGCGGTTAGTCATCGGGCTGCGCAAGGATGCCCACCCCGCCAAGGTGCAGAACAACCTCTTCAAATTCACCTCCATGCAGACCGCCTTCTTCATCAACATGATCGCCCTGGTGGACGGCCAGCCGCGCGTGATCAATCTCAAGGAAGCATTGCAGTGCCACATTACTTTCCGCACCGAGGTTATCACCCGCCGCACCAAGTTCGACCTTCAGAAAGCCAAGGAGAGGGCCCATATATTAGAGGGATTCAAGATAGCGCTCGACCACCTGGATGCCGTTATCAAGACTATCCGCGGATCGGAGACCGCCGAATCCGCGCGCGGCAACCTGATGACCGAATTCTCACTCAGCCAGATGCAGGCCCAGGCTATCCTCGATATGCAACTGCGCAGGCTGGCAAATCTCGAGCGCAAGAAGATTTTAGACGAGTACCATGACATTTTGAAGACCATCAGCCATCTCGAGGACTTGCTGGCCAACCCCGGGAAGATACTCAAGCTCATCCAGCAGGACGTGGCGGACCTCAAGGCCAAACACGGCGACAACCGCCGCACCGTAATCACCCACGATGAGGCTGGCCAGTTCCAGGTGGAGGACCTTATACCCCATATGGACGTCATTGTAACGCTCAGTGAGCAGGGCTATATCAAGCGCATCCCCGCCGATGTCTTCCGCAAGCAGTTGCGCGGGGGCCGTGGTGTAAAGGGCATGGTCACCCGCGACAGCGACGATGTGATGAGCTCCATGACCGCCGACACGCATGACAACCTGCTGTTCTTCACCAACCGCGGCCGCGTCTTCAAGATGAAATGCCATGAGATACCGCAGGATATAGCCCGCACGACCAAGGGCATAAATATCATAAACTTGATCCCCATCGAGGCCAGGGAGAAGGTCACAGCCATGTTCGTGCCGGAGAAGACCGAACCCGGCTTTTTCATGCTGCTGGCCACTTCCAAGGGCATTGTTAAAAAGACCAGCCTGGACAACTTCTTCGATGTCCGCCGCAGCGGGCTCATCGCTATGAAGCTCAGGCCCGAGGAGGAGCTTATCGGCGTGGATGTGGTCAGTGAGGCGGATCAGCTCATGCTGGTCAGCCGCAACGGCCAGGCCGTCAAATTCGCCATCGCCCCATTGCGCAACGCCTCCCGCACCAGCGGCGGCGTGCGGGGTATCAATCTCAATAAAGGCGACATCGTCGTCAGCATGGGCACGGTGCAGCCCGCCGCAGACCTAATCACCGTAACCGAAAATGGTTACGGCAAAAAGACCAAAGTAGAAAAATTCCCGCTGCACGGCCGTGGAGGCAAGGGCGTGCTCGCCCACAAGGTCAATAACAAGACCGGCAAAGTCATCGCCGCCAAGTTCGTCCCGCCCGGCTACGAGCTTTTCATTACCACCGCCAACGGGGTACAGCTCAGGATAAATGTTGACGTGGCGAGGGAAACCACGGTAGCGATTGAAGGCGGGAGGAAAAAGAGGCGCGAAGGCGTGCCCGTTAAGGGCAGGATAACCCAGGGCGTGATGCTATCCCGGCTTGATGAAGGCGACCGCGTCGTATCCATCGCGCTGGTGGAGAAGGAGAACCTCGAGGAGCAAGCCGCCCGGGAGACCCGTTCCGTAGCCGTTTCCCCGCCCAAGCCTATGGTGCCCGGGCAGCATGAATTGCCCTTCGCCTCATAAGTGCCCGATCGTTGTTGCGAGGCCTGAAAGGCCGCGGCAATCTTATCACAGCAGGGAGCTTATAATATGAAACTCATTTTCATACACGGTTCAGGCGCCAACGGTAATGTCTGGCTACTGCAAAAAAAACGCTTTCCTGATGCTGACGACCCTGACCTGCCCGGCCATCCCGCAGGCAAGATATGCACCAGCATTGAGGAATACTCCGGCTGGCTGCATGGCTATATCATGGAGAAAGGCTACAAGGACGTTGTGCTGGCGGGGCATTCACTTGGCGGGGGCATTGCGCTCATGCATGCCGTCAAATACCCGGGTGACCTCAGGGGTATAATCCTGGTGGGTTCAGGCGCCCGGCTGAAAGTGCTGCCGCTCATTATAGAGGCCATCTCCGGCAAGCTGGACGACCCCCAGGGCTGGCTCAAAGATCTGGTTATGCCCCTTTACGGCACCGTGGATGAGGCGACGCGCCGTGAGATAATGCCCGGCCTGGCCGCGGTCGGACCCGCCGCGCAGCTCAACGACTTCCGCTGTTGCGATAAATTCGACATTATGGAAAAAGTCCCGCAGATTGCACTCCGGGCTCATTGCATCGTGGGTGAACTGGACAATATGACCCCGCCCAAGTATTCCCAGTATTTAGTCAAAAACATGCCGGACTGCGGCATCAGCGTCATCGAGGGAGGCAGCCACCTGTGTTTCCTTGAGAAGCCCGGACCGGTCAACGACGCTATAGCAGCCTTCCTTAAACAAGTGGGGGCCTGACCCGTGATAAAAGGTTCGCTGCGCGTCGCGCGTATCGCCGGCATCGATATCGGCATTCACTACACTTGGTTCATCATCTTTGTGCTGATAACCTGGTCATTAGCCGTGGGTTACTTCCCGGTCGAGTACCCGGGCTGGGGTGAATTGCTATACTGGCTGACCTCAGCCACCGCTGCCGTTCTGCTCTTCATCTCCGTGCTGATACATGAATTGGCGCATTCCCTGGTGGCCAAATCGCGCGGCCTGCCGGTCAAGAGCATTACCTTATTCCTGCTGGGTGGGGTGAGCAACCTTGAGAACGAGCCCGAAAAGCCGGGCGTGGAGTTTGCCATCGCCATCGTGGGTCCCCTCACCAGCGTGGCGCTGGCCGGCCTTTTCTGGGCGGTGGATATCCTCGGTTTTGCGCCTGCCGGGCCGGTCAAGGCCATTGCCCTATATATGTCCGAGATAAACGTACTGCTGGCAGCCTTCAACATACTGCCGGGTTTTCCGCTGGATGGCGGGCGCGTGCTGAGAGCGCTTATCTGGGGCATGACCAACGATCTCAAGAAGGCTACTAATATCGCCGCAGTGGTCGGGCAGGTATTCGGCTGGCTTATGATAGGGCTGGGCGTTTTCTGGGCGCTGGCCGGCAACCTCATGAACGGCATGTGGCTGGTCTTCATCGGCTGGTTCCTCAACGGCGCCGCAGAGTCCTCCCGGCGCGAGTTGGAGTTGCGGTCCCTCTGGCTGAATGTGCGCGTTGCCAATGTCATGGACAATAGCCCGGAGACAGTCGGGCCCGCTTCCGCGGTGGAGGCGCTGGTCAACGAAGTTTATGTCAAAAAAGGCATACGTGTGGCGCCGGTGGTGGATGATGGACGGCTGCTGGGCATAGTTTCGCTGGCTGATGTGAAGAAGCTGACACCCGGCGAATGGCGCAATACGCCGGTATCCAGGGTAATGACCCCCCTGCCGCTTAAGACTGTAGGTCCCGGGGATGACGTTAAGACCGCCGTGCAGTTGATGGCCGAGCATGGGCTGAACCAGCTGCCCGTGGTGGTGGAGGACAGGCTGGTAGGGTTGCTCAAACGCGCCGACATCATCCGCTACGTACAGGTACACCACGAGTTAGGCCGGCGTTAAAAGAACACGCAACGCCATTGCGGGCGCAGCGAAGCAATCTGATGGATTGCCGCGTCGCCTGCGGCTCCTCGCAAAGACAAACCGTAGAAGTGTCGACTATTTCACACCCGGTTTGCGGATGGTGAGCACCGGGCATGATGCCTGGCGGACTATCTGCTCGGTGGTCGACCCCGAGATAAACCGCCTCCATCCCGACAGGCCGTGAGTGGCTATCACGATCATATCGCAACCCTTCTCAGAGGCGTAGCGCATTACCTCGCCCGCGGCATTGCCGATGAGAACTTCGGTGAAAACTTTCAGCCCTTTGCTCACCTTTTGCTCCGAGAGGTTTTTAAGCGATTTCTCGGCCTGCCCCTCCAGTTCCTGCTGGTAAGAGGCCACGTTGAAGGAGGCCGATTCCACGCCGATGGGCGCTTCCACGATAGGCACCAGCGGCACCACGTTGACGATATGCAGCGTCGCGCCGAAATGCGAGGCTAATTCATCAGCAGCTTTGAGCGCCTCGTAAGAAGGCTCGCTGAAATCTGTTGGGCAGAGTATATTCTTGATCGGCAGCATCTCTTTAATCCCCCTCAGAAACATCCGCTTGGGCCTGACGTCCGCCCGTGCAGGAGTTTATTTATGGTGCTATATTTACATCTATCGGGGCGTGTTTGTCAAGGATAGCACGGGACTTCTGATAAAGAGCCGGGGTACAGTTCCTGCGTTGAAAAAAGGCGTCATATGCGGTACCATTATAAGCGGTTGCCGAGAGATAAAACATGACAAAGAAAGAAAAGCGGCTGCAGAAGTTGGGGCAGAATATTCGCAATGTTTCACTGGAGGAATTTGAGGCAATTATCAATGAATACGGGCACATTGAATTTGGCGGCCGGCATCCTAAAGCGATTATTGGTAATAGAGTGCTTGCCTACAAAAGGAAAAATCCGGTCGGCCCGTGGTATGTCGAAGAACTGATATCGATGATTCAGAATCTTTAAAGCTGGCAGCCGGCAAAGGAGGCTAAGATGAAAGAAAAAGTGAAAATGGATTTGGATTACTATGACAATTTGCCTTATACGATCACACTTGAAAGATGGGATGAGCCTGATAATACATACTGGATTGCACGTGTAATAGAATTGCCCCACTGTTTAACGGATGGGCATTCTCCGGAAGATGCCCTGGCGGAGATCAAGGAAGTAAAACGTGAGTGGCTTGAGGCCAATCTGAAGTTGGGCAATGACATCCCCGAACCGATGTCGAAGGGATATAGCGGCCAATTAAGATTGCGAATTCAGCCTTCCCTGCACAGGGCGCTGGCACAGCGGGCCAAAATTGAGGAAGTCAGCTTGAATAAATATATGAACACTTTGCTGGCGCAGGGCGTAGGTTTCCTGGTCAGGGAGAAACTGTCCGCTGAATACCCCGTTAGGAAAAGGAAGAAAACCTCCTCTGCTACCGAATGATTGCCCGGTCAATGCCTTCAACTTCGCGGACCTGGTCAAACTGAAGCTGTTGTGCTTCATCAAGAACCCGGCTGTAGAACCCGTGCTTGCGGGCGTTCTGGTTGCCCCTGGGGGCTCCTATCGGATTTTTCCCGGTTATGATTACATCCTTTGCATATACTTTTCCCCCATCGCTATTGTATAATCGAGTAAACGGAAGATTATTTCGTATTTATGCAGCAGAGTTTCCTCTGTCCGCGGTGCAATAACGTAGCCTTCCTGGGGCAGCGTTACTGCGGCTTCTGTGATCTGGCCTTTCTCTATTCATGCAATTCCTGCGGCTCTGCGCTTATACCGGAAGCGGTCTTCTGTGGCAATTGCGGCACACAAATCGACTGGGAAGAGCCTGCGCAGCAACAAATTCAACCGGTATTGCCGCAGGTCCCTGAGCCGGCAACTGCACCAGTGCAAGTGGAGCAGCCCGTGGATATAGGTCAGCCGGGCGCTCATCATCCTGCCACACATGGAAATATAGGGCAGCCGGCTCTTCTCCAACCCGGGGGCCTATCCCAGGAAACCCCGGAAGCAAGCCCGCCGGCGGAATCTCCCCCGGCCGCGTTGGTGGCACCGGTATATCCCGTACCAGCGGAGCATAAGGCGAAGGCGGCGGAGCATCACGAAAGGAGCCTGGCGCTGCTGAAGGATGGACACTATTCCCTGGCTATAGACGAATTAAGCAAAGCCCTGCAATACGATCCAAGTACAGCCATTATCTACATGCTGAGAGGAGGCGCCCTGTACAAGAGCGGCGATCTCGATATGGCGCTGGCCGACCTTGATCGCGCCATTGAGCTCGACCCCAATTTAGCCATGGCCTTCTACAACCGCGGCAACGTTTACTACTACAAGCAGGATTTCGACCGCGCCATTGCTGATTTCTCTCGAGCCATAGCTATCGAAAATACGGATTCGGCGGCCTTCCATAACTGCGGCTGCGCGCTAATGATGAAAGGGCAATTCTATGAAGCAATCGATGATATCAACCGGTCCATACAGCTCGACCCCAAGGACCCGAGGGTCTATTGCAGCCGGGGCAGCGCCTATACGCAAACGGGCCAAACCCAGAAGGCGGCTGAGGATTACCGGCAGGTAAAGGGCATGACGGCCGACCCGGCCATTATTCACAAGGCGGAGCGGGCGTTGAGGGATCTGGGGGAAGGGTAAGCGGCGGTTCGGCGGGTTCCAGCTCTTCAATTTTGCTCTCGTGCCGTATCTCTTCAATCAGGTGCAGCGGCTTTTCCAGCGCGTTCTTGCGCGTGGTGGTGAGGTTTCCAAACTCAGTCTGGGCGTCCTGCAGCTTCTTGCCCATCCTGTCCATACTATCGGTGAACTTCTGCCACTGCAGGTCGAATTGCTTTATCTGGGCGATGATCTCAGCCAGGCCTTTCTCCATCTTGAAATTCTTGACGGCCTGGTTGATGAGCGCCAGCACGGCGTAAAGGGTGACCGGTGAGCAGAGCACGACCCTGGACTGGAGGGCGTAATCAAGGAGGCCGGGGTCGTTTTCGTTGATGAAGCGGTAAACCTGCTCGTTGGGTATCAGCACCAGGACGTAATCGAGGGTGCTTTCGGGGCTGATGTATTCGCGCCCGGTGACCTCTTTAACCCGCTGGCGGGAGTCTTTGAGGAAGGCTGCTTTGAAGGCTTCGCGGTCGGCCTCTGACTCGGTATCTGTGTATTTCATGTAGTTGCCGAGGGGGAATTTTACGTCCATATTGAGTACCAAACCGTTGGGGAGAGGGAAGGTATAATCGGGGCGGGACCCGCCGGCGGGGTCAACCTGCTGCTTGCGGTAATTGACTCCTTCGATGAAGCCGATGTTGCGCAGTATATCATCGGCCATGCGCTCGCCCCATTGGCCCCTCACCTGTGTGTTGCCGAGGGCGGCCTGCAGCTTGCCGGTGGTTTCCGATAGCCTGAGGGTCTGCTCGGAGGCGGCCTTGAGCTGCGCAGCAAGATCGCCGTAAGCCTGCGCGCGGTCCTTCTCAAGCCCGGCAATGAGGTCATTCACACCCTTGAGGTTGTCCCGCACCTCTTTGATGGACTGGTCGATGAGCGCCTTCTTGCCCTCGAGGCTCTGCTCGCTGAGCTGGGACTGGCCGCCGATGACCTGGCCGGACATTTTAACCAGGTGGTCCACGGCGCTCTGGGTGGCGGCGTCGGTAAAGGCCGTCAGGTTTTTCTGTATCTCGCCGCCGATGGACAGCACGTCCTGCCTGTAAAAGGGCTTATAAACTCGCGTAATGACGATGGTCACAACTACGCCTATGGCTATGCCACCCAGCAGGATAATGCCGTAAAGAAGCAGGTCATTCATGCTGCGCCTCCTTTTATGAAAGCGGGGTGCTCAATTCACTATCGGGGAAGCAATTGACGCCAGTCGAAGTTGCTGTTCGCCCCGCCGCTGGCTGCAATCATGATAAGCGAGATTATTAGTACTGCGATGCTTATCGCAAGCAAAAGCTGCAGTACCAGCATGCCGACGCCCCACTTAATCCAGGTACGCTGGGTTTTCCTGAAGTGCTCAATGCTGTCCCATCTTTTTTTCTGCCAGGCCCATTCATTGCCGTGCACTCCGAGGACGATGGCCATCACGATGCTGATTACCCAGCCTACGTAAGGGATAAGGCCCGCCAGCGCAACCAGCGCTATCCAGACGTTGTTGCCGATGCCCCAGATCCAGGTGAGCAGGAAGGCGCCCCAGTTCCAGCCCCTCAGTTCGGGCGGCAACTGGGATGTGGCGCCCAGTCCCGATACAGTGCCTGCTGCCAGGGGAGAGGCGTGGCCGGGCCAAGCGCCTGTTTTCAGGTTGGCCTCCATGCAGGCGTTACAGTAAATCTGGTTATCAATGCTGACCTTGCATTCGGGGCAGACAAACCTGCCGCAATTGCAGCAGCCGCCCACCTCCTCCCTGTCCGTATGTATCGCGCATTTCATCTCTAATCCTCCTGCCGTTGGCTTTCCATTATGCTCAGTACCTTATCGTTCCGGACTGCCCGACACTCCAGACTATGAGGCCTAAGACGAGCAGTAAAATGATGGCAATAATGATGGTCAGGGCAATGGATATCCACAGCCCCCAGAGCGTCCAGGTATGTTGCACGCGTTTGAAATGCTCGAGACTCTCCCAGCGCCTGCTCTGCCAGGCCCACTCGTTGCCCTTGAAGGCCAGCACCCAGGGCATGACCATGAAGCCGAGGTAGGGAACGAATACCAGGAATGACCACCAGACGCTGTTACCGATGCCCCAGATCCAGGTCAGCAGGAAGCCGCCCCAGTTCCATTCGCCCAGCCCGGGCGGAAGGGGCGCTTTGCTGCCCATACCCGAGGTGTTGCCGGCGGTGACTGCCGTCGCCGGCACAACACCACCGGAAGCCATTTTCTCTATGCAGGAATTGCAGTAAACCTTTCCCCCGTATTCAACCTTGCACTCGGGACAGACGGCCTCGTTGCAGGCTACGCAGGCGCCTACCGCGTCGCGGTCAGGGTGATGATAACAGTACATTGCGGCCTCCTTCTCAACCGGCTGCAGCGGCAGCCCCGTCAGTTGAGTTTATCTTAAGTAAAGTATATTTCATGTGAGCTTAACAAGCTACCCGTTGCCCGGATGGGCCGGGCGGGAATATACTGGATCAGGGATTTTATCATGAAGATAGGCGTAATCTCGGATACCCATGCCAGGCACTACTCCCAGCTTCCCCAGAACCTGTTAAAGGCACTGGAAAAGGTTGACCTGATCGTGCATGCCGGCGATATCGTCACGATGGATGTCATCCGGGGACTGGAGACGGTGGCTCCGGTAAAAGGCGTCTGCGGTAATATGGATTTGCCTGAAGTGGGGCTGGCCTTCCCGGAGAAACTGCTAATTGAGATTGGGGGCAGGAAAATCGGTGTAATGCATGGCAGCGGCGGCCCGGCCGGGCTGGAAAACCTGGTGACGCAGGCATTCGATGGCGTGGACATCATCATCTTCGGCCACAGCCATATCGCGGTGAATAAGGTCCTGGATGGAATTAACCTGTTTAACCCGGGCAATGCAGGTAACTCCTACGGGATACTGGAGCTCGGAGAGAGAGTCGGCGGAAAGATAATCCGTGATTATTTTTAGAGGTGGATTATGAGCGAAAGCTGGCACGATTATAAAATACTCGACCACCCCGCGATATTGAATTTGATCTTCTATCCGCGCGCCGACGACTATGAACCGGTTGACACGGAGCGGTCCACGGGCTTTATGGTGCCCGTAGGCGGCGGCATACATATCTCCTGCCGCTTCTTCTTCGGAAAAAAAGATAATGTTAATATGCTGTTCTTCCATGGCAACGGTGAGTTGGCCGGGGAATATGAGGATATCGGGCTGGCCTTCAATAACAGAGGCATCAATCTGTTTGTGGCTGATTACCGCGGTTACGGCGGCAGCAGCGGGCGGCCGACGGTGAGCAATATGATTAAGGATGCACACCCTGTTGCGAGCTGGTTCAACCGGTTCCTGGAAGATAAGGGCTATACGGGAAGCTGTTTTATCATGGGGCGCTCGCTGGGCAGCGCTTCGGCCATCTATCTGGCAGCCGGCCACCCGGCCTGGTACAGGGGAGTGGTAATTGAGAGCGGATTCTGCGATATATCAGACCTGCTGGGCAAGCTGGGGCCGGCGCTGAACCCGCCCGGGCAGTTAGCCACGGCCTCGCCGGGATTCAGCAGGGTTATGAAAATAACCATGCCGGCGCTGATCATTCATGGCGAATACGACTCAATTGTGCCGCTGACCGAGGGTGAAAAAATCTACCGCAACATCGGGTCGGAGGAAAAACCATCTTTGCCGAGGGCGCAGACCTGTATTTGCGTGAGCTGGCCGGTTTCGTAAATAAATACAGGTAATAAAAAAGCCCCCTCGATAGCGGGTTCTGTCGACTCATGGTTGTTGCTTCATGGGTCAAGGCTTCGACCCAAATGCTTTTATTTTGGATTGGCAGTATTTACAGTTTGTTGGCTCAGCTACAATATAACTCATATTACATACACTCTAATTTCATCACACACACATTTTGCTACGATCAACTGTGGTATACTGGTATTAAGTCGTATAGAGAGGTTGGAATTATGGAAACGAATGTAATTTGTTGTGGCATCGTTAAGCGGTATATTGTCCTTAGTAATCAATATACGGAATATAGATAGTGGGGGTTAACAAAAATGGAAAACGTGAAAAAAGTATTGGATATTTTAAACCAGGCATTACGGTTGGAATACTCACTAATAATCCATTACCCGCGTATTAATATGGCTGTACATGACAATGACATCAAAAGTATGGTTAACACTCTGGGCGTAATGTCTATCAAGCATGCCGATGTAGTTTCCGATGCCATTATATCTTTAGGTGGAACTCCAGAATGGTCTTTTGACCCTGCACCAGAAGAAATTGACCTTAAAAATATATTCCATATACAGCTCGGAAAGGAGAAGCTCGCCCTGCAATTGCACAGTGAAAGCTCAAAACTGATCTCAGATAAGGAACTTAAAACGCAGTTTGAGATATTAGCAAAGCAAGAAGAAGGGCACATCAAAATTGTTGAAAACATCCTTTCCCGTTTGAACCAGTCGGCTATATGACATCTAAAATGAGATACTTGTTGTCAAGGGATACTCGTTATTTTATCGATACCAAGGCAATTTTTCAGTTACTTAAATCACCTCAAATTTAATATAGGATGAGAAATAATGGATAGAACTAAGAAATATCTGATGCTTGCAAGGGTATTGGATTGGATTGGGAATATCTGGTTGATTCTTGCTTGTCTATTTATTCTTATCGGCTATATCGCTATAGTGGTTACGCAAGGATGGGGTAGATTATGGGATACAATCAGCCTGTATAATTTTTGGAATTTTGTTGCTGTTGTTGGTACTCTTTTGCCAGGAATATTGCTAAAAATTGTTGCCAAAGGGACTAAAGATAAATACTCAGTTTCGGATAAGCAAATCTAACTTTCTATCGTCACGGCATAATTACGTTAAGTAAATAAGAGCAACCCAATCGTAGAGGTATTTTGTCCCAACCCTTCTAAGCCATGCACTTAACTCAGACAAGGAAAGCCCCCTCATCTGGAGTTTGCCTAACAAGAGTTGACAGAACCCGCTACCGAGGGGGCTTTGGATATCAGGACTACTTCTTTTCGGATCTCTCGGGCCTCTCAGGTCTCTCGGCTTTCTCAGGTTTTTCAGCGTTCTCCGCGGCTTCCCCTTCCAGCTTCTCTCCTTCCACGGCCTCCTCGCCTTCGGCAGCAACTTCAGCCGGAACCTCTTCGACCACCTTGCGGACTTCAGCGACCTTGATAAGCATCTGGTCAGGGTCGGCAAGGATGGTGATTTTATCGCTGACCTTGAGGTCTTTTACATGAAGTGATTGCTCGGGCAGCGCCAGGCTGGAGATGTCTACCTCGATGCTGTGGGGCAGGTCGTCGGGCAGGGCTTCAATCTGCAATGCAGTCATGGCATGCAGCAGTGATACGTTTTTGAGCTTCAGCGCCGGCGCGTCGCCGATGAATACCAGCGGCACCTCTGCCTTGAGCTTCTCGGCCATGTTCACCTGGTAAAAATCCACGTGTGTGGGCTCGCCTGTCATGATGTTGCGCTGCACGCCGCGTATGATCACCATGCTGGGTGAGGCTGAATCGGACGTTTTAATCGAGATAAGATCAGTGCCGCCCGCCTTTGTCAGTACCTGGGTGAGTTTGCGTACATCTACCTGTACAGGCTGCGATTCGATGCCGTGACCATAGATGTTGCAGGGTATCAGTCCGCCCCTGCGCAGGAAACGTACTTTCTTTCCGGTTATTTCCCTCTTTAATACTTCAAGTTCAAGTCTTTTCATCGCCTTTCTCCAGAATTAGTAACAAAACATAAAGATTATCGGGTTTGAACCTGAAAGTCAAATTTCGGGTTTAAAATTTCGTTTTTGCGCCCTGGCGCGGCATGAAGCCTGGCTGCCCTGCAGGCCGCAGAGGTTGCAATCCTCCAGCCGGCAGTCGTGAGTCAGGCGGCCGGAAAGCATATTCTGCTTCTCAGCTTTAAGGAAGGCACTGCTCACGCCCGAACTGATGTGGCTCCAGGGCAATACTTCCCCTGTGTCGCGCTCACGATGCGCGTAGAAGGCGGGGTCAATGCCGCATTCAGCGAAGGCCTGCTGCCACCTGGTGAAATCGAAGAACTCGTTCCAGGTATCCAAGCGGCAGCCTTTCTTCCATGCGGTGTAGATAACCGCACCCAGGCGCCTGTCGCCGCGCGCCAGGACGGCTTCCAGAAAGCTGATTTTTGGATCGTGCCAGGATAGCTGAACACCACTGCGGCGCAACTGGTTATGCAGCAGGGCGTGCTTTTCGTTGAGCGTCTCCTCTTTATCCTGCGCCGACCATTGACAGGGTGTATGGGGCTTGGGCACGAAGGATGAGACTGATACGCGCACACGGGGCGGCTTGCTGCGGATGGATTTGCCCAGCCGGCTGACTGAGTCTATAAGGCTGGCGATATCCCGCACATCATCCATGGTCTCAGTGGGCAGGCCTACCATAAAATAAAGCTTGAGGTTCATCCAGTCTTTTTCAAAAGCGGCGGCGAACGTTTCCATCATGTCCTGCTGGGGCATCCATTTATTGACGGCCGCCCTCAATCGTTCACTGCCGGCCTCAGGAGCAAAGGTCAGCGTGGCCTTGCGCCCGGATGGCAGGGAGCCCATCAGCTCGATGGATGATTTATCCAGGCGCAGGCTCGGAAGTGAGAGGGAAAGGCCCCGGCGGGCGTATTTGCCGGCCAGGCTGGCGACCAGGTGGTTTATGCTGCTGTAATCTCCTGAACTGAGGGAGACGAGAGCCAGGGTATTATAGCCGCAGTTATCTACCAGGCAGCCGGCAGCTTTAATCACCTGCTCTTCGGGCAGTTCACGGACAGGACGATACAGGGTCCCGGCCTGGCAGAAGCGGCAGCCCCGGGTGCAGCCGCGCTGTATCTCGACGGCGGCGCGGTCATGGATAACCTCGATATAGGGTACGACCGGCCTGACAACAGGCTTGAGCCGCTCCGCTATGACCCGCTCGATTGTGTCCGGCGCATTGCCATCGGCAGGAGGTGGGGCTGCCAGCGTGTTGTCCGCCAGGTAAGCAGGAGAGTAGAAACGCGGAATATAAAAGCCGGGCAGGCGAGCAAGCCTGCGCAGCAACTCCCGGCGCTCCTTTTTGCAGGACTGCATGGTTTGGGCGAGCCCGGCTATCGCTTCTTCCGCTTCGCCGGCGAAGAAAACGTCTATGAAGTCGGATAGAGGTTCGGGGTTCATGGCGCAGCTTCCGCCCGCCATAACCAGGGGGTAAGAGCCGTCGCGGTCCCGGCTGAAAACGGGTATGCCCGCCAGGTCGAGCATGTTAAGTACCGTGGTGCAGCTTAATTCATAGCCAAGCGAGAAGCCGATGATATCGAAATGGCGCAGCGGGCGGCGGGTCTCGAGTGTGAATAAAGGAAGGTTGTTGCGGCGCAACTGCTCTTCCATGTCAGGCCAGGGCGTGTAGGTACGCTCGGCCAGCACGCCCGGCAGGGAATTTAGCTGCTCGTAGAGTATAGGTATGGCCATATTGGACATGCCCACCTCGTAGATATCGGGGAAGGCCAGCGCAACGCGTAGCGAGGCCGCTTCCCAGTCTTTCGGCAACGAATTCCACTCACCCCCGGTGTACCTGGCCGGCTTCACCACGTTATGAAATAAGGTATCGTCAATCTTAAGCATACCGGTTTAACCTTGACTTTAATTATCGCATGATTTGCCGGAAAGCGTTGACACTCCATAGCTGAAAAGAGTATAAATAGCTGTTCATGCATAGCGGGTGAACCGTGCAGGGTAAGCTGAATTACGTAAACATGGTGAGGAAAAAAAACGAGAAATAACGGGCAGCAGGCCAGCCTTGCAGGTATCGGTGCAAAGCCTGTATTAAGGAAAAGCAGGGCAAAGCAGGGATATGGAGCCGGGGGGAAACCGCAGATGGAAGCGCAACATGCCAGTGAACTGCTCGGCAGTTTAAGTTCAGGCGTCTGCATATTCGACCGGTACGGCGTTATTACCTACTGTAACACGCGTTTCGCCGAACTGGCGGGGCGAACTGTAAGAAAGCTGGTGGGCAGGAAGCTGCGGAAAAACACATTATGGGGATCGTGGGGGCAGAAGGATGAATTCAGGGAGCTGTTCGCCCGAGCTAAAGAATCGCGGCAGGCGGTGACCATGCGGGCGATGCCGGTAGACAAAGGGGGGACACGCTACTGGAACCTGGAGCTCAGGCCATATATTTCACGCAGGAAAAAATATGGGGGAATGAGCCTGATGGTCGAGGATGTAACGCAGTTATTCGAGAAGGAAAATGCAGTTGAATTGCTGCGCCGCTATTATGCGGCCGCGCTTCTGCAGACTTCTCCGCAGGAGCTTCTGGATGAATCGGTCGGGTTGATCCGCGAATTCAGCGGTTGCCCATCGGTCCAAATCCTCGTACTTGACCGCTATAAGGGCAGCGTGATGAAAGCTGTCAGCGGACATAGCCCGGGGCTTTGGGACAGCGGGCATACTGTGACACAGGCTTTCATAGAGAGCCTTTTCGTCCTTCCGGAAAAGGGACCGGACGTGTATAGCAAAGACAATGGCTCCGTATACCTGGCAGACGTCAGCGCTCTGGAAAGCGGACTTAGCGGCAATTTGAAGGAACTGGTTGCCGGCGCCTGTAACTCTTACGGGTTTAATTCAATTGCTCTTATACCGGTCCGGATGGAAGGGCGGGAAGCCGGATACATCCAGCTTGCCAGTAACCGCGTAAACGGAGTTACGAGAGAAACCGTAGAGGCCGTAGAAAGAATCGCCGGGCACTTGCAGGTGATATTGGAGCATGCCGGGCTTAAGGATGAATTGAGCAGGCAACGGCAGAATCTGCTCAAGCAGGTCTACGAAAGGTCAGCCCACCTCGAATCGCTGGGTGAGAGACTCAAGCAGGAAGTGGCCGAACGTAAAAAGGCACAGGAAGAAATGCGGGTGCAGAGGGACCTGGCCATTTCGCTCAACGGCATCGAGTCTATGGATGAAGCCTTGAACCTGTGCCTCGAAACGGCCATCACGGTATCGGGCATGGACAGCGGCGGCATCTATATAGCGGACCCGGTTGCGGGAGGATTTAAACTGGTCTGCGCAAGGGGGTTAAGCGAAGATTTCGTAAAGTTGGTTTCCTATCACAGCGCTGCTGAAACCAGCGGTAAATCGGTGATGGAGGGCAAAAGCATTTTCGGCAGGTACGGCGAACTGGATAAGACATTAGACGAAGTGCGCGGGAAAGAAGGCCTTAAAGGCATTGGCATCGTACCGATAATTCACGGCGGTAAGACCGTGGCTTGCCTCAACATCGCCTCCCATGTTTTTGAGGAGATACCGGTTACCGCGCGTGATGCCATTGAGGTTATCTGTGCGGTGCTGGGCACTTTTATAGCACATGTCGGCGGCAGGGAGGAATTGATTGAGAGCGAGGAACGCTACCGTACGCTGTTTGCCAGGACCTCCAATCCAATTATGGTCATCGACAGCGAAGGCAATTATATAGACGGCAATGATGCCGCCCTGGCCTTCCTTGAGTGCACGAGGGAAGAGTTACTGGCAATGAACGTGCGGGACACGCTGCCTCCTTACTTAGATGACGGGTGGTTTGAGCGCCTTCGCAAAATATGGGAGTCGGGAGGCACGGTCGAGCGGGATTATTACGTCTGGGGCAAGATAAAGGTGCTGGAACTGACCGTTATCCCTTTGCAGGTAGCAGGCCGCAAGATAATCTCCGGCATCGGCAGGGATATCACTGAACGGAAAATAGCGGAGGCCGCCCTCCGGGAATCGGAGGAGAAATACCGGTCACTCATTGAAAGTGCGGGAGAAGCAATCTTCATCATACAGGACGCGAAGATAAAGTTTGCCAATAAACGGAGCTTTAAACTGCTCCAATATACGCCCGATGAGCTTGCCGAAAGGCCTTTCAGCGAATTCGTCTACCCGCCGGACCTGGACAAGGTAATGGAGTGTTACGAGTCAAGGCTCGGCGGTCAAAGCGTAGAACCCGCATATTCTTTCAGGTTTGTAGAAGGGGACGGATCGGTAAAACGGGTAGAGATACGGGCAATACCTGTTCTGTGGGACAACAGGCCGGCTACACTTGCATTGCTGACGGATATCGGCGGTGGGGAAAGTCATGTTGTTGACAGAGATTGAATAGATGTGATAATATTTCCATTTGTTGCAAACTTGCGCTAATATTAGTACGTTTAGCGCAGGCTATGCATTACCTGGATAGTTAATAAGCCGGCTGGTTGACCCGGGATGTGTGCCAGATCGGGAAGTAGTCCGGGGACAACTTAGCGGCTTTTTAATTTGCCGAAAATTTGATAATAAAAATATGAGGAAGAGATTAGTATGCCGACAGTAAACCAGCTGGTCAGAAAAGGCCGCCGCAAGGTGGGCCGGAAGACCAAGTCTCCGGCGTTGCAGGTAATATACAATACGCTGAAAAACAAGTCGCGCAAAGGTGTATGTTCACCCCAGAAGCGCGGGGTCTGTGTGCAGGTTAAAACCATGACCCCCAAAAAGCCGAACTCGGCGCTGCGTAAAATAGCCCGCGTAAGGCTGACCAACCACATCGAGGTCACGGCATATATCCCGGGCGAAGGGCATAATCTCCAGGAACACTCGGTCGTACTCATCCGCGGCGGCAGGGTAAAAGACCTGCCGGGCGTTCGCTACCATATTATCCGCGGCACGCTTGATGCTGCGGGTGTCGACAAGCGCAGGCAGGGACGCAGCAAATACGGCGCCAAGGCGCCCAAGAAAACTGCTGTGGCCAGCACAGTTTAACGGGGAGATAATATGTCAAGGCGAGCCAAATTTGTTAACAAGGAAGTCAGCCCGGACCCGAAATACGGGAGCGCGGTGGTTGCCAGGTTTATCAATAAGATAATGTATAAGGGCAAGAAATCGACGGCCCAGGGCATTGTTTACGATGCCTTTGAGCGCATAACCAAACAGATGAAGACGGAACCCCTCCAAATTTTTGAGCAGGCTATGAAAAATGCCACCCCCATGCTGCAGGTCAAATCGAGGCGCGTGGGCGGTGCTACTTACCAGGTGCCCATTGAGGTCAGCCCTGAACGCGGCGAGTTCCTGGCGACCAAGTGGATCATTACTTATGCAAGGGACCGCAGCGGCAGGTCGATGGCTGAAAGGCTGGCCGCAGAATTGATGGATGCTGCCCAGGGGCAGGGCAATACCATTAAAAAGAGACAGGATACCCATAAGATGGCTGAGGCCAACAAGGCGTTTGCACACTACAGATGGTAACAACTGGAATAAAGGAATCCCGGCCAAAATCAGGCCAGGCTGTTAATAAAGTGGCAAGATCATTTCAGCTGGATCATGTCCGGAATATCGGCATCATCGCTCATATCGATGCCGGTAAAACCACGACCACTGAGCGGATACTTTTCTATACGGGCAGGACATATAAAGTCGGAGAGGTGCATGACGGCACTGCTGTCATGGACTGGATGGTGCAGGAAAGGGAACGCGGCATCACCATAACCTCCGCGGCTACCACCTGTCACTGGAACGAAAGACGGATTAATATTATTGATACCCCGGGCCATGTAGATTTCACAGCTGAAGTGGAACGCAGCCTGCGTGTGCTGGACGGCGGAGTGGTGGTGCTGGATGCGGTAGCCGGCGTCGAAGCGCAGTCTGAAACCGTTTGGCGGCAGGCCGATAAGTACGGCGTGCCGCGGATATGCTTCATCAACAAGATGGACAGGGTGGGCGCAGATTATGAGCGTACCATCGGCATGATAGAAGAGCGCCTTAAGGCCAAAACCGTAATGATACAGTTGCCGATCGGCAAGGAGAGCCTTTTCAGTGGTGTGGTTGACCTTGTGAGAAAAAAGGCCTGGTCTTTTCCCGATGAGGTAACCGAAGACCCGGCGGAAATCGAAATACCGCTGGATTTGAGAGAAATGGTAGAACAGGCCAGGCACGATATGATCGAGAAGCTGGCGGAACAAGACGACCAGCTTATGCTCAAATATGTCGATAACGGCGAAATAAGTGA
>JAPLHJ010000174.1 GCA_026389675.1 Chloroflexota bacterium
CCTGGTGATGAATATTATGTAGTCAACCCTCTCCAAATCTATATAATTGTCCGTGAAAGCTATATCCCGCCGCTTTACCATGGCACGGCCGTTGGACGTCAGCGTGGAATCGAAGAAATCAACCTTGCCTGTTACCCGGTCCACGTGGACATTCTCAAGTATAGCCCTCGGGCTTATAGCGGCGGCATACAACAGCGGCTGGGCTGCGGGTTCAAGCCCGTCCGTCTTCATATAGAAGGATTCTTCCGTTCCAATTGCGCTGCTGTCCGATTTCAATATAACGACATCGTCCTGCCGGATTATCACCCGCTCGGGCGGCCGCAGCCAGTGTGAATGGCAGGCCAGCGAGGTCTTGCCCGTGCCGCTCAATCCGAAGAGCAGGAAGCCCCTGTCTACAAGCTTGCCGTCCTTCATAATGCGCAGGATCTTGCTGGCAGCATGCAGGCCCAGGTTCCCCTCCCTCTTGGCCCAGTACATTACCTGCCGCAACATGGCCTTTTTGTTCTCGCCCTTATAATCGCTGCCCATGATAAGCGTCACTCCTGCCTCGGGGAAGACCAGCACCTTCTTTTCAGGCCAGTCCGGCACGGTGACCGTGATAAAGTCCGGCTCACCGGGCTCAGCGGGGAATAACGTGTTGCCCCACATCAGCGGTATACGGGGATATTCCGCATCGACATAAACACGGCACCTTTTCTTGTATCCATCCTGCTGGCACATCACCCTGTCCAGCATAATCACATCTTTATTATTCAAATACGCGAGAACATCCTCCACGAGCCTGACATTCTCGTCTTCCAGTTCACCCAATACGACTTCGGTAAACTTGGCTATCCTGTTGCGCACCCTTGTGGTCACAGCCAGGTTGCCGAATTCGGAAAGGATACCGCCATTTTCCAGGGCTTTATCCCTCAATATGTCCTCGGAGGGATTATCAATAATTTTCCTGGGATGAAATTTTTTCCTGAAAATATCCAGCATGCTCGCCTCCCGGCCGTGGATTTATTTGCCCGCGATTTTGAAACAAATAGAGTATACCGCAACGGCGTTTTATCACATAATCGCGGGGATAACCCTCCGTCACTATTTTTCCTGCAACAAATAGCCGCATCACATAGTCTATTTCTTTTTTATACGCATATGCTTATAGCCCGTAACCCGCCCGAAAAAGCACCGAATTTTTCCATCGTAGATACAATTCAAAAAAATTTTGCAATTTTTTACCCAAAATACTTGACATGATTTTCCATACATGCTATAAAAAACGCAAGGATAAAAAATACGATTGCCGCAAATAGGAAAAAATAACTGATTTTAAGGAGGCACAGCCCAAGGTGGCGCAAGCAACTACAACTAAACAAAAAGACTTATTCGAATTCTCTGCAGAAGAGGAACCTCCAGGTCACGCTGCTGTTGAAGTAGAAGAGCCTCCAAGCTTGCGCTTGCTGAGGAACAGGCAAAGGTTCTTCAGCAATGTGCCCGACGAGAACTGGAACGACTGGAAATGGCAGTTCCGCAACCGTGTCACCAGTATAGAAGAGCTTTCTAAACTAATCCCCTTATCTATCCGCGACCAGGTCAACATGACGCTGGTTACCGAGAAATTCCCCATCTCGATTACCCCTTATTATTTCTGCCTGATCGACCACGAGGATCCCTGCGATCCCATACGCAGGCAATCCATGCCTGCTTTCGAGGAGATAGCGCTGGCCGGCATACTATCCGAAGATCCCCTCGAAGAGGAGCGGGACTCAGTGGTGCCCGGCCTGGTACACCGCTACCCCGACCGCGTGCTGATGGTCGTCACCGATATTTGCCCGATGTTCTGCCGCCATTGTACCCGCAAACGCGAGTGGAGGCATGGCAACTGGGTGCGCCCGCCTGAAGAGATAGACCGCATGCTCGAATACATACGCGCGGACATACGCATAAGGGACGTCATCATCTCGGGCGGCGACCCGCTCACCCTCTCCACCAAACAGCTTGAGTGTATAATCAAGAAAATTCGCGCCATCGCGCATGTCGAGATTATCCGCATCGGCACCCGCGTGCCGGTGGTGCTGCCCCAGCGCATCGATGATGAACTATGCGCAATGCTCTCAAAATACGGCGCTATCTGGCTTAACACGCATTTCAATCACGCCAACGAGCTTACCGAGGAAGCCAAAGCGGCCTGTGAAAAAATTCTACGCTGCGGCATACCGGTTAACAACCAGTCGGTGCTGCTGGCCGGCGTCAACGATTCGGTGGAAAAACAGCTCAACCTTTGCCACGGCCTCCTCAAAGCTAAAATCCGCCCCTACTACCTCTTCCAGGCAGACGAGGTGGAAGGCACCGAACACCTGCGCACTACAGTGGAAAAAGGCCTGGACATCATCGAGGGCATGCGCGGGCATACATCCGGACTGGCCGTTCCTACCTACGTCATCGACCTCCCCGGCGGGGGAGGCAAAGTGCCGCTGCAGGCCAGCTACCTTATATCACGCGAAGACGGAAAGCTGGCATTCAGGAACTACCTCGGCAAAATTTACCACTACCATAATCCCAAGCCGCAGGCTGCTACGGCGGCACGCAACGGGCGGCCGAAGGCCAGCAAACTGCAGATGCCACTGGAGCTGGTAGCCGTTTAATCAGGTCACCATGCGGATCGGCCTGGCTTTCGACTTAAAAGACGATTTCCAGCCAGGCCAGAATATCCCCGAGGACGCATTTGAGGAATATGATTCCCTCGAGGTAGTAAATGCCATCGCCGGCGGCCTGCGCGCGCTCGGGCACGACACCATACTCCTCGGCGGAGGACGTAAATTTATCTCCAAAATCCTCAAAAGCAAGGTAGAGTTCGTCTTTAATATCGCCGAAGGGCACGGCAGCCTGCGCAGCCGCGAGGCCCAGGTGCCCGCCATACTGGAGATGCTGGATATCCCCTATTCCGGCTCCGACCCCCAGACCCTCGCCATTACCCTGGATAAACCCCTCGCCAAACGGCTTGTCGGCGCCGCTGGTATTGCCACACCTGCATGGCTGTTAATCGGCTCACCCCAGGCTCTCAAGGCCGTTTCCGCCGACGATTTCCCCCTGCCGGCCTTCATCAAACCGGCTTTCGAAGGCTCCAGCAAAGGCATCCGGCTGACATCCCGTGCCGATACCGCTGCCAGGGCAAGGACAATAACGCGTCAATTGCTGGCTAAGTACAGACAGCCCGTGCTGATTGAGAAATACATCGAGGGCGATGAGGTAACGGTAGGAGTAGTGGGCAACGCTCCCCCTGTTATCGTTGGTATTATGCGTGTGCTGCCACGCAGTAAATTCAGGAGCTTTGTTTACTCGCTGGAGGTCAAGCGGGACTGGCGCAACCTGGTTGACTATGAATGCCCGGCCAGGCTCCCCAAAGCTGTGATCAAACGGATAACCGAAGCCAGCCTGGCTGCTTTTACAACGCTGGGCTGCCGTGATTTCTCACGCGTTGATTTCCGTGTGGCGCCGGACGGCACTCCCTATTTCCTTGAGGTGAACCCCTTGCCCGGGCTTAATCCCGAATCAGGCGACCTGCCCATCATGTCCTATAAAATGGGCTGGACTTATAACAGGCTTATCAGGTCCATATTTGAATCCGCGCTTGCCAGATACGGGTGACGCAGATGAAAGTAGCTATTATATATAACGACCCTTTCACGGAACCGCAGGACTATTGCGGGGAAGAGGAGGCCATCACCGGCGTGCTTGAGGAGGTGGTGGCCGTCAAGAAGGCCATGCTGGAACTGGGACACGCGGTGGAGAAGGTGCCCCTGCGGCCTCCCCTGGAAACCGTGCCTGCGGCTCTTGACAATATAAAGGCCGACGTTATCTTCAACCTGTTCGAGGGGTTCGAGGATCTCCCGCATTCCGAACCGGTCGTGGCGTGCATGATGGAAGAGAAAGGCCTGCGCTTCACCGGCAACCCCTCCCATGCGCTGGCGCTAACGCTGGACAAAGCTGATTTTAAAGCCGTGCTGCATGCAGCCGGGGTAAGCACACCGTCCTTCCAGGTGCTCACCCCGGACACTGTAAGCAGTTTCAACCTTGTATTCCCCTGCATCGTTAAGCCCAGGGACGAGGATGCCAGCCACGGGCTTTCAGCGGAGAACATAGTGTGGAACAGGGAGCAGCTCGGTCTGCAGGTCGCGCGCATCAGCGGGCGCTTCCGCGGTTACGCGTTGGTGGAGGAATTCATCGATGGGCGTGAGTTCAATTCCTCCATCCTGGGCAACAGTGAGCACGAAGTCGTTGAGATCTCGGAGATAACCTACAGCCTGCCGCCCGGGCTGCCGCGCATTCTGACCTTCGAATCCAAATGGTTCGAAGAAACGGATTATTATAAGGGCACAGGTGTATGCTGCCCGGCCGAGATAAGCCCTGAACTGCGTGAGACTATAACAGCTATAGTCCGCTCCTCCTGCCGGGCAGCAGGCTGCCGCGGCTATGCCAGGGTAGACATGCGCCAGGCCTGCGACAGCAGCATTAAGGTACTGGAGGTCAACGCCAACCCCGACATCACGCCTGAACTTGGGATAGCCCGGCAGGCGGCGGCGCGCGGGATGGCGTATACTGAGTTGATACAGAAAATAATCGACCTCGCTCTGGAGTAAAACCATGCCTGTTAAAATAAGGGGTATCCAGCCTTCTGACAAATCCCACATCATCAGGGTAACCGAGGAAACCAAGGCCTTTGTGCCCGATGAGCTGACCGTAGTCGAAGAGATTATCGATGAGTACTTCCAGGACCCGGAAGGTTCAGGCTACTACTTTCTAATAGCGGAACACGACGGGAAGTTTGCCGGCTACCTCTGTTACGGCCCGACCCCACTCACACACGGCGCCTGGGACATGTACTGGTGCGCCGTCGCACCCCACCTGCATGGGCAGGGCATCGCCAGCAGTTTATTCACTATGGCCGCCGACCATATTAAAAGACTGGGCGGCCGGCTGATATTGATCGAGACCTCCTCCAACCCCAACTACAAGGCAGCCCGCTCCCTGTATATCACGCTCGGTTATAAGCATGTCAGCACCGTACCTGATTTCTTCAACCCCGGCGATAACAAAGAGACATTTTGGAAAGCGCTCTAATCGGCTTATAATATGCTCAACCTTTTTCAAGGAGGGCCGCAATGAAGCTATGGAAAAATCACGGACACGTACATACCGTTGTGCCGCTGCTGCTTGCGGTGGTGTTAGTTGCGCTTTCCTGCGCCCCTGCGGCTAACTCTGGCAAACCGCTTAAGGAGGTTATCACCCCGCCGTTTTCGCTAACCATACTCCATGTCAATGATACGCATGGCTATGCTATACCGAGCAACGTGCTGATGAAATTCAATGGGGTGGCAACCCTGGCTACGGTAGGGGGTTACAGCCTGTTGAATTCAGCCGTGGAGGACATTCGCAACCGGGAGAAAAACGTTTTACTGCTGCACGGCGGAGATATACTGGAGGGAACTGTCTGGTCGACCCGGTTCGAGGGTATGGCCGATGTGGACGCTATGAACGCCATGAAGTTCGACGCCTTTGTGCCGGGCAACCACGAGTTTTCTAAAAGCGTCCAGGAGGCCGCTAACCTTTTCAGCCGCGCCAAGTTCCCGGTACTGGCCGCCAATATGGATATATCCAGGGAACCACTGCTAACCGGTAAGATAACACCCTACTGTATAGTGGGATTCGATGACCAAAAGATAGGCATCATCGGATTAACTACGCCTGATACCGCCTTCCTTGCCTACCCGGGTAAAAACATCGCGTTCCTTTCACCTGAAGAATCCGCATCGCGTTATATAAGCGAACTGAATAACCTGGGCATAAATAAAATCATCATACTCTCTCACCTGGGCTACGAAAATGACGTAAAATTAGCCAAATCCGTAGCGGGCATCGATATTATCGTGGGCGGCCATACAGCCACTTTCATGGGAGGCCCCGAATTCGAACAGATCGGCCTCAAGCCCGAGACGCCTTACCCCACCGAGGTGGCCGGCCCGGATGGCGGGAAGGTGCTTATCGTACAGGCCTGGGAATACAACCGGATGCTCGGACAAATATCGCTGGACTTCGATGAAAAAGGCGTGGTTACAGGATATAAAGGCCAGCCCTTCATCTTCTCCACCAACGGATTCAGCATAGAGGATGCCTGGGGTTGGAGCCACCTCTGCCCCTGCCGGCCTGAATACAGCCAGATTATGCAAGCCATAGCTAATAACCCCGGCTTCAAGCTTTATTGGAACAGCCCCGATATGGACAGCATACTTCAGCCTTATATCACCCAGGTCTCCGGCGAGCTCAACACCGTGGTCGCCGTGGCTGAGGAAAACCTCCTTCGTGGCACTAACACGGGCCCGGGTCCCATCATAGCCGACGCCTTCCTGTGGAGCGCGCGCAAGGCCAACCCCGAGGTGCAATTCGCCATCTATGATACCTACAATATCCGCTCCGACATCTATAAGGGCAATATCCTGTCCAACGATGTTTATATGCTGCTCCCGCTGAGGCAGGAACTGGCTACCATGAAGGTCAAAGGCAGCATGATCAAGCTGCTGCTGGAGATGGGACTCGATTCCCACGTTAAGATCGGTGACCTTCCTCCCTGCTACGAGGTTTCAGGGCTCAAAATGACCATCGATATGAACCGCAAGAGCGGCGACCGCATAACGGTAATACAGGTAAAGCAGCCCGACGGCAGCTATGCCGACATGGATATGAATGCCGATTACACCATGGCCACCACCGATTACTTAGCCGACAAAGGCATACAGCCGCTGCTAAACAAGCTAAGCTGGCTGGGCCCCGCGGCTGACAATATCAAATCATGGATCAAAGACTACCTGGGATACCGCGCCCTGGGTATAAAGGACGTCGATGCCATGAGCGACTACCTGATGGTGCAGAAAACCGTTAAGAACGTCACCGAAGAGCGCAGCACGGTAATCCCCGCCGGGAAATAAATGCGCCACCCCTGAGGCTGGAAACATTGATTTAAGCACTGCAGGAAGGTATCATATAAATTAGACATGTTAAACGCAAGGGTGAAAGGAGGGTGGTATGACAATCAGGAATAAGGAAGACGCACAGCGGGTACTGAGGTCCGTGCCCGAAGTGAAGCGTTTTTATTGCCACGACGGGGAGATTTTGAGCAACATATATGAATTGAAGGTGGTACTGGGCAAGATGCACAGCTCGGCCTACCGTCACCATGTCACGGATGAGAAGAACGACTTCGCACGCTGGGTACGCGAAGTGCTCGGCGATACCAAGCTGGCCGGCGACCTGGCAAAATGCCAGGAGCAGAAAGAAGCATTTCGCATCGTTGCAGACAGGATTGCCTGGCTTCAGGCCAGAGCTTGAGAATAGAATTATACCGGCATTGAAAGGGCGCTTGATTTGACTGTTGCTTACACACCTAAAGACGCGGTACTTGACGTAGTCGCTATCGCATTGATCCTGGCGCCCGAGCCGCTGACCACCCCCATCGGCATCAGCCTGCTATTGCGCAAACGGGGTGACGGCGCCAACGAAATGGCGCACCCCATCCGCGTGTACCCCGAATATGTCTATAAGGTTGATACCATACGCGGCAGGGAGATAACCTGGGAGGTCAGGACCATCCAGACAGGCCAGTTGCCGCTCAGGGAGCTTAATAAGCCGAACATTGAGATCAA